>DASWWB010001293.1:0-14686 GCA_036406115.1 Herpetosiphonaceae bacterium | reverse complement strand
GTTTTGGTTGCCTTCAGATCCCGCCGGCGCGGTCGAGCAGCTCGTCGCTGAGATCGAAAATGCTGCGCTGCCCGCTCTCGCTCTCGGCCTCGGGGTGATAGAGCGGCAGGGCGACCTGGAAGCGCGCGCCGCCCGCTGGGTTGCCGGGGGCCGAGTCAACCCAGATTTTGCCGCCGTGCAAGGTGATGATCTCGCGGCAGAGATAGAGGCCCAGGCCGAGGCCCTCGGTGCTGGAGCCGGTGCGCTTGATCCCCGGGACCCGGTAGTAGCGCTCGAACAGCCGGTCGCGATGGGCGGCTGGGATGCCGGGGCCTTCGTCGTCGACGATCACCAGGCCGTGCTCGCCGTCGGTCGTGACGCGGACCCGCACCGTCGTGTCGACCGGGCTGTAGCGCACGGCGTTGGTGAGCAGATTGGTCACCACCTGGCGCAGGCGGATGGCGTCGGCCAGCACGTGGATGGGCGCCGCCGCCTGCTCGGTCAGGACCGTGTGGTTGGGCGCCGACGAGCGAACCTGGAGCGCCACCGAGTCCACCAGCGGCCCCAGGTCGACGCTTTCCAGCTGGAGCACGAAGCGCCCGGCGTCGAGCCGGGAGATATCGAGCAGATTGTCGACCAGCTGGACCAGCACATTGACTTGCTGATTGAGCGTCTGGTGGCCGCGCAGATCGCGGTTGTCGCCCCGGGTGTCGCCGCGGGTGTTGCGCAGCTCGCGGCGCAGCATCAGGTCGCTGTAACCCTTGATCGCCGCCAGCGGCGAGCGCAGCTCGTGGGCCGCCACCGCCAGGAACTCATCCTTGGCCTCATCGAGCCGGCGCTGGGCCGTGACATCGCGGAACACCACCACCGCCCCGTCGCGCTCGCTCTCGCTGGGCACCCCCTGGGCGGCGCCGAGCGAGGAGCCGCGCAGGGGCGCGCCGCTGAAGCTGAGCACCAGATCCTGGTCGCTGGCCGAGCGCATCACCAGCTGGTAATCGTGGAAGCGCTCGCCGGCCAGGGCGCGGTTGAGCGGCATCTCGGCGGTGGTGACCTCGGCGCCCTCCGGCGTGCGGGCCTGGTAGACGCGGGCCGAGGTCGGCAGCGACGCCAGGCCCAGCATCGCCGCCGCCGCCTCGTTGGCCAGGATCAGCTCGCCGGCTCCGTTGCAGATCACCACGCCGTCGGCGATCGAGGCGATCACGGCGCCCAGGCGGCGGCGCTCGCGCTGGCTTTCTTCGTACAGCCGGGTGTTGGCCACCGCGATGCCGATCTGCGAGCCGACCGAGACCAGCGTCGGCCAGTCCACCGACGAGGACAGCGCGCCCAGCCGGGCGTAGAGCAGCAGCACGCCGACGACCGTGCCGCCCGCCAGCAGCGGGATGGCCGCCCTGCCCCACAGCTCCTCGCCCTCGGCCGGCTCCTGGTCGGCCTGGATCGGCCGCAGGTTGGGCTGTCCGTAGTAGATCACGTCTTCCAGCAGCGATTTCGCCAGCGGCGAGACCAGGATCAGCGCCTCGCTCTCGGGCATGTTGGCGCTGGCGGCCAGCAGCACGCCCTGCTCGCCTGGCGAGACCAGGCAGATCGCGCCGCCGCTGGCGCCGACGACTTCGATCAGCACCAGCAGCGTCACATGGAGCAGGTCGGGCAGGTCGGAGGCGGTGCTGATGGCGGTCACGACCGCGTCGAGGGCGGCCAGGCGCCGGCGCTGGCGGCTGGCCTCGGCCTGGACGCGGGCCAGGCTGAGCAGATTGGCGCACTGGTCGGTGAAGGGCTGGAGCCACTCCATGTCATCGGCGCCCAGTCCGCCGCGCTCGAACACCAGCTCGATCACGCCCAGGGCTTTGCCGCCCGCCCGCAGCGGCACGGCCGCGACATTGAACTGGGCCGGCAGCAGCGTCCGCAGGCGGCCGAACAGGCTTTCGCGCCGGCGGCCCAGATTGCCGAAGGCCGCGCGATAGGCCTCGGCGTCGGCGGCCAGCCGCCCCGCGCCCTCGCTAACCACCTGTCCGGCCAGGCCCTCGCCGGAGCGCACCTGCAAGCCGCCCAGCACCTCGCGCTCCTCGTCCAGCGACGCGGCGCTGGCGGCGGTCGCCACGTTTGCGATGCCGTAGCGCCGCGAGGCCGGGTTGTAGAGCCAGATGATCGCGCCGGCGGCGCCCAGGCTGGGCAGCAGGCCCGCCGCCAGCTGCTCGACGAGCTGCGCGGGATCGCTGAGGGCCGAGAGGGCGGCGGCCAGGCGGTTCAGGGCGAGCAGGCGGCGATGTTGGCGGCGGAGCGCGGCGAACTGCCGGGCGCGGCCGGCCGGCGGGCGCGAGGTCATTGCTCGCCCCGGGGGTGGGCGGACTCCCAGGCGATGTTCCAGTCGATCGCCCGGCGCAACCCGTCGGCCAGCGGCACCTGCGGCGTGTAGCCCAGCAGCTGGCGGGCGCGGCCGATGTTGGCCACGTAATGGCTCACCTCGCCCGGCAGCTTGGACGGCTCGACATTGATCAGCCCCTCCACGCCCAGCGTCTCGGCGATCAGCTCGGCCATCCGCACCAGCGTGTTGCCCTCGCCGTAGGCCAGGTTGATGGTCTGGTTGGCGACTTTGCCAGCCACCAGCCGCTCGATCCCGCGCACGATCCCCTCGACGCAATCGTCGACGTAGGTGAAATCCAGCGTCTTCTCGCGCCCGAAGACCGTCACCGGCTCGCCGCGGCGCATCCGGTCGATGAACAGCGGGATGACCCGCTCCATGCGCTGGATGTCGTTGTCGTAGCGCCCGTAGACGTTGGAGAAGCGGAAAATCAGGTAGGGCAGGCCGTAGCAGCGGGCGTAGGAGTAGATGAAGGCCTCGCCGCTGATTTTCGAGGCCGAGTAGGGGCTCTCGGTGTAGACGAAATCGGCCTGGGCTTCCTCGGTCAGGTAGCGGTGGATGTCGCCGTAGACCTCGCGCGAGGAGCTGAAGATGATCGGCACCTGCTGGACCCGGCAATACTCCAGCACGTTGTAGGTCAGGGTGACGTTTTCCAGCGCCCGGTGGGGATAGGTGACCAGCTCGTGGACCTTGGCGTTGGCCGCCAGGTGGACCACCGCGTCGGCCGCCGGGTAGGGCACGTTGCCGATGCCGCCGCTGAAATCCCGGTACGGCGCCGCCAAATCCTGGATCACATAGCGGAACTCGTCGGTCCAGGTGTTGGGCCGTTTGTCGACGCCGAAGACCGTGTGGCCCTCCGCCAGCAGCCGCAGCGCCAGATTTGTGCCGATTTGCCCGCTCGACCCGGTGATCAGTACCCGCACGCTGCGCTCCTTGTCCACATAGGGCTCCGTGGGGCGATTATAGCACGAAACGTTTTTAGGGGTCAGGGGCCAGGGATCAGGCCGGACGACGGGATGGGCGGGCGTTGCGCGCGGCGCTGGTGCGCCCCGAAGCCGGCCCTGACCCCTAACCCCTGACCCCTTGTGGTACAATACAGCCCGGCGAAAACCCATCGAATCAACGGAGTTTGACGCGGATGAGCGGCTATGCGGGACAGCGGGTGCTGGTGACGGGGGCGGGCGGATTCATCGGCTCGCACCTGGCGGAGATGTTGGCGGAGCAGGGCGCCCGGGTCCGGGCCATGGTGCGCTACGGCAGCGCCGGCCGCTGGGGCTGGCTGGATTCGTCGCCGCTGGCCGGGGAGCTTGAGGTGGTCGCCGGCGACATCCGCGACCCCGAGACGCTGGCGGCGGCGATGGACGGGGTGGACACGGTGTTCCACCTGGCGGCGCTGATCGCCATCCCCTACTCCTACGTCACGCCGCTGGCCTATGTGCGCACCAACGTCGAGGGCACCGTCAACGTGTTGCAGGCCGCCCGCGCCGCCGGCGTGCGCCGGGTGGTCCACACCTCGACCAGCGAGGTCTACGGCACGGCGCGCTATGTGCCGATCGACGAAGCGCATCCGCTCCAGGGCCAGTCGCCCTACTCGGCCTCCAAGATCGGCGCTGACAAGCTGGCCGAGAGCTTTTGGGCCGCCTACGAGCTGCCGGTCGTGATCGTCAGGCCCTTCAACACCTACGGCCCGCGCCAGTCGGCCCGCGCCGTGATCCCGACGCTGATCACCCAGGCCCTGACCGGCGCCCCGGTGGCGCTGGGCGCCCTCACGCCGACCCGCGATTTCACCTTCGCCACCGACACCGCCGCCGGCTTCCTCGCCGCCGGGCTGGCCGGCCCCGATGCGCTCGGCAAGACCATCAACCTCGGCGTGGGCAGCGAGATCTCGATCGGCGATCTGGCTAAGCGGATCGAGGCGATTGTCGGCAGGCCGCTGGAGCTGCGCCGCGATCCCGAGCGCGAGCGCCCCGCCGCCTCCGAGGTCCAGCGGCTGCTCTCCGATAACCGGTTGGCCCGCGAGCTCCTGGGCTGGCAGCCGCAGATCAGCCTCGACGACGGGCTGCGCCGCACGCTGGCGTGGCTCAGCGAGCACCGCGACCTGTACCGCCCCGGAGTCTATCAGCGCTAGAGAGAGCTATGCACGCAGTGATTCTCGCCGGCGGCAAGGGCACCCGCCTCCGGCCCTACACCACGGTTTTCCCCAAGCCGCTCATGCCCGTCGGCGATATCCCGATCCTGGAGGTGGTGATCCGCCAGCTGCGGGCGGCCGGCTGCACCGGCGTGACGATGGCGGTCGGCCACCTGGCCGAGCTGCTCCAGGCCTTTTTCGGCGACGGCTCGCGCTGGGACCTGCCGATCAGCTACGTGCGCGAGGACGAGCCGCTCGGCACGGTCGGCGCCCTCAGTCTCATCCCGCCCTTCGACGCGCCTTTCCTGCTGATGAACGGCGATGTGCTGACGACGCTCGACTACGCCGCCCTGATGGAGCACCACCGCGCCTCCGGCGGGCTGGCGACGATCGCCATGCACGAGCGCGAGATCAAAATCGATCTCGGCGTGATCGAGTCCGACGCCGACGGCAGGATCACCAACTACATCGAGAAGCCGACCCACCGCTACCACGTCAGCATGGGCATCTACGCCTTCGACCCGCGCATCCGCGATTTCATCCCCTACGCCCAGCGCCTGGATTTCCCGGATCTGGTGCTCAAGCTGCTGGCCGCCGGCGAGCCTGTCGTGAGCTACCCCTACCGCGGCTATTGGCTCGACATCGGCCGCCCCGACGACTACGAGCAGGCGGTGGGCGAGTTCGAGCGGCTGCGCGGCCAGTTCCTGCCGGAGCGCCCGGCATGAGCGCCGGCGGCGCGCCATTCTCGCCGCCCGCCCGGCCCCCGCTGATCTCCCTGGCCGCCGCCCGCCGGCGCGGCCCCGCAGAAGGATTGCACCCATGAACTGGCGAATCGCCCTGTCGGATATTGATCTCGCCGAGGCTGACATCGCGGCCGTCGGCGATGTCCTGCGCTCCAAGTGGCTGACGATGGGCGCGGTGACTCAGCAGTTCGAGCGCGAGTTCGCGGCCTACTGCGGCGTCAAGCACGCCGTCGCCGTCGCCAACTGCACGGTGGGGCTGCACCTGGCCTACGCCGCCCTCGGCCTCGGCCCCGGCGACGAGGTGATCATGCCGGCGCTGACGTTCGTCGCCACCGCCAACGCCCTGCTCGCCGCCGGCGGCGTCCCGGTCTTCGCCGATGTCGCCGGCCTTGATGATCTGACGATCGATCCGGCGGCGATCGAGGCGGCGATCACGCCCAGGACGCGGGCGATCACGGTGATGCACTACGGCGGCTACCCCTGCCGCATGGAGCCGATCCGCGAGCTGGCCCGGCGCCACAATCTGCGGGTGATCGAGGACGCGGCCCACGCGCCCGGCGCGAGCCTGGGCGGCGCCAAGGCCGGCGCGCTGGGCGACCTGGCCTGCTTCAGCTTCTTCTCCAACAAAAACCTCGCCACCGGCGAGGGCGGCATGGTCACCACCGACGACGACGCGCTGGCCGAGCGCGTGCGGCTGCTCCGCTCCCACGGCATGACCACCCTGACATGGGACCGCCACCGCGGCCACGCCTCGTCCTACGATGTGGTCGCCGCCGGCTTCAACTACCGGATCGACGAGATGCGCTCGGCGCTGGGCATCAGCCAGCTCGCCAAGCTGGACGCCAACAACGAGCGCCGCGCCGCCCTGGTCGCCCGCTACCGCGAGGCGCTCGACGGCATCCCCGGGCTGATCGTGCCCTTCGCCGAGCATCCCGGCCAGTCCGCCTACCACCTGATGCCGGTCGTGCTGCCGAGCGCGGCGGCCCGCGCCCACGTGATGCAGGCCTTCCGCGAGGCCGCGATCCAAACCTCGATGCACTATCCGCCCATCCACACCTTCAGCGCCTACCGCGAGCAGTACGCCGGCGCCAATCTGCCCAATACCGAGGCCGCCGGCGAGCGCGAGCTGACGCTGCCGCTCCACCCGCTGCTGACGCCGGAGGATGTCGATCTGGTCGCCGAGACGCTGCGCGCCGCCCTGGGGACGGCGCCGCGATGAAGGCGCTGCTGATCGGCGGGGCGGGCTTCATCGGCTCGCACCTCGCCGACGCGCTGCTGGCCGGGGGCGATGAGGTGCGGGTGCTTTCGCGCCGCCCCGAGCGCTTCCGGCAGCCGCCGCCCGGCGTCGAGTATCTCGCCGGCGACGCCGCCGACGCCAGGCTGCTGGACCAGGCGCTCCAGGGCGCCGATGTGGTCTATCACCTGGCCAGCGCCACCGTGCCGCTCACCGCCGAGCGCGATATGATCGGCAACGTCGAGCACAATCTCTTTCCGACGCTGCATCTTCTGGATGCGATGGTCCGCCGCCAGGTGCCGCGGATCGTCTTTTTCTCGTCGGGCGGCACGGTCTACGGCCCGGCGCGCAGCATCCCGATCGCCGAGGACCATCCGACCGATCCGATCGGCGCCCACGGCGTCGCCAAGCTGATGATTGAAAAGCACCTGCGGCTCTACGCCCACCACTATCAGCTCGAATACCAGATCCTGCGGGTTGCCAACGCCTATGGCGAGCGCCAGAATCCCGGCGGCCAGCAGGGGATTGTCGCGGTGGCGATGGGCCGGCTGCTGCGCGGCGAGCCGATCGACATCTGGGGCGACGGCAGCGCGGTGCGCGACTACGTCTACGCCGGCGACGTGGCGGCGGCGGCGGTGCTGGCGGCCCGCAGCCCGCAGCCGCAGGCGCTCTACAACATCGGCTCCGGCGTCGGCACCGCGCTGCTCGACCTGCTGCGCCAGATCGAGACCCTGAGCGGGCGGCCGCTGCGCCTGCGCTTCGGCCCGGCCAAGCCCTATGATGTGCCGATTCATACGCTTGACATAAGCCATGCGGCCGCCGGATTGGGCTGGCGGCCGGCCACGCCGCTGGCCGCCGGGCTGGCGCGGGCCTGGCGCTGGTTCGCCGAGGAGTGGAAGGGAGCGAACGATGGCTGACGAACCTGCGCCGCCTGGCGAGGGGCTGGCGGTCAAGGCGACCCGGGGCGCGCTCTGGGGCGGACTATCCTTTGTGACGCTCCAAATCTTCAATTTGGCCGTCCAGCTGATCCTCATCAATGTCCTTGAGGCAGAGGAGGTGGGGGTGGTCGGGCTGACGACCCTCTACAACAGCGTTATCTTCCTGATCTCCGACCTCGGCATCAGCAACGCGGTGATCCAGCGCAAAACCCTGCCCGACGGCTACCTCGACACCGCGCTCTGGATCAACGGCGTGGTCGGCGGGGTGATGTTCAGCCTCGTGGCGCTGGTGATCTCGCCGCTCGCGGCGGCTTGGCAGGGCACGCCGCTGCTGCGCCCGCTGATGATCGTCGCCGCCATGCCGCTGATCATCAGCCCGCTGGGGGGGATCCACCGGCTGCTGCTCCAGCGCGAAGGGCGTTTCGCCCGGCTGGCGGCCTTCGAGACAACCATCGCCGTCCTGATCGGCTCGCTGTCGATCGTGATGGCGCTGTCCGGCTTCGGCGTCTGGAGCCTGGTGACCGGCCCGGTGATCAATAGCTTCCTCAGCGTGCTGATTCTCTGGCGCCTGACGCCCTGGCGGCCGAGCTGGCGCTTCAGCAGGGAGCACATGCGGGATCTGATCAACTTCGGCGGCGGCATGATGGGCTTCAATCTCGTCAACTACATCGGCGCCAACGCTGATTTCCTGATCATCAGCAAGCGGCTGGGCGAGAGCGTCTTTGCCGCCTACAAGGTCGCGTTCGACTGGGGCACGCTCACCTACAACCGGATTATCCCGTTCGTGGGCAAAGTGCTGCTGCCGACGTTCGCGCAGATTCAGGACGACGACGCCCGGCTGCGGCGCGGCTACACCCAGCTGCTGACCTACGCTTCGCTGCTGTCGTTCCCGATCGGCGCCGGCGTGATGGCGGTCGCGCCCGAGTTTGTCGCGCTGGCGCTGCGCAAGTACCCGGACATCGTGACGCCGCTGCGGCTGCTCTGCATCGCCGGCATGACCTACTCGGTCGTGACTTTCACCGGCGCGGTGATTACGGCGAAAGGCCGCACCGATATCATGTTCAAGGTCAGCTGGGTCAGGCTGTTCGGCTTTGGCGGGGCGGTGCTGATCGGCGTGCGCTACGGGCTGGTCGGCGTGGCCGTCGCCGATGTCGTCTACGGCCTCAGCACGGTGTGGATTTTCCAAGGCGTCGCCGGGCGGCTGATCGACATGCCGCTGCGCGACTATCTGCGGATTTTCATCGGCCCGGCGCTGACGGCGCTGTGCGTCGGCCTCGGGGTGACGGCGTGGCGCTGGCTGATGGCCTGGCTCGGCGCCGGCATTGTCGCCATCTTCGCCAGCTCGGTGGTGGTCGGCGGCATGATCTATGTGGCCGCCGCCTGGATGTTCGCTAGGTCGGAGATTAGCTTTTTCGGCGCGACGCTGCGGCGGGTGCTCGTGCCCTACGCTGACCTGGCGCGCGCCCGCATGAAACGGCCGGCCCAGCAGTGACGCGCCCGACGCTCCACGTCATCCAGAACTATCTTTCGGTGACTGAAAACTGGGTCTACGAATATATCCGCCGCCACCGGCGCTATCCGCCGCTGGTGCTGACCAACCGGACCCAGAACCTTGAGCTGTTCGGGCTGCCGAACGGCAAGATCGCCAGCCTGGGCGAGCGCGGCGCCTGGCAGCGGGGGCGCGACAGCCTGGTCCGCCGGCTGGGCGGGCCGCCGTACGCCAGCGCCGTCGATCTGCTGCGGCGCTCCGGCGCGCTGGTCGTCCACGCCCATTTCGGCGACATCGGCTGGCAGCATCTCTGGCTGGCCGAGCGCGGCGGCGCGGCGCTGGTCACCTCGTTCTACGGCTACGACGTGAGCATGCTGCCGCGCGAGGCGCTCTGGCGCGAGCGCTACCGGGAGCTGTTCGCCCGGGGGGCGCGCTTCATCGCCCTGGCGCCGGAGATGGCCGCCGCGCTGCGCGAGCTGGGCTGCCCGGCCGAGAAGATCGCCGTCATTCCGCTGGGGATCGATCTCGGGCGTTTCCGCTACGAGCGGCGCGGCTGGGACGGCGGGCCGATCAACGCCCTGATGGTCGCCAGCTTCGTGCCGAAGAAAGGCCATCTGGTGGCGCTGGAGGCGCTGGCGCTGCTGCTGCCGGAGTTTCCGACGCTCCGCCTGCACCTGGTCGGCGACGGGGAGTTGCGGCCGGCGATCGAGGCGGCGATCGAGCGGCTGGGGCTGGCCGGCGCGGTGACGCTGCATGGCAACGTGCCCTACGCGACCGCCGGCGAGCTGGGCGATCAGGCCCATCTGTTCGTGCTGCCCAGCCTCACGGCGCCGGACGGCAACCAGGAGGGGCTGCCGACGGTGCTGATCGAGGCCCAGGCGCGCGGCCTGCCGGTCGTCGCCACCCGCCACGCCGGGATTCCCTCGGTGGTGCGCGAGGGCGCGAGCGGCTTCCTGGCCGAGGAAAACGACGTGGCGTCGCTGGCCGCCGCCTGGCGCGCGCTGCTGGAGCGGCCGGCGGCCTGGCCGGAGCTGGGGGCGACGGGCCGGGCGATTGTCGAGGAGTCGTACGACGCCGCCAAGCAGGCGCTGAAATTCGAAGATTTGTATGCGGAAGTTGAGGCAACCCGGTGACATCCACGCAGGCTGAGGAGCAGCGCATCCGCTCGATGTACGAGCAGCGGTTTCGGGTCGAGGCGCGGAACTACGGCTATCAGTGGCATCCGCGCAATCCGGTCGCCCAGTTCTATCACGCCGAGCGCGACGCCGCCTGCGCGGCCCTGCTCAACCGGCACCAGATCCATCTTGACGGCCAGCTCATCCTCGATGTGGGCTGCGGCGCCGGGGGCGTGCTGCGCATGCTGATGGAGTGGGGCGCCGATCCGGAGCTGCTCTACGGCGTGGACCTGGTGGCCGGCCGCCTCCAGACCGCCCATCGCCGCCAGCCGGCCATGCGCCTCGTCCAGCAGACGGCGACCGCGCTGCCCTGCGCCGATCAGGCCTTCGACATCGTCACCCAGTGGACGATGTTCTCGTCGCTGCTCGATCCGGCCATGCGCCGGGCGGCGGCGGGCGAGATCGAGCGGGTGCTGCGCCCGGGCGGCTGGCTGCTTTGGTACGATCTGCTTGACTACATCGACAGCCCTTCGGTGCGCGGGCTCGATCCCGACGAGGTGCGGGCGCTGTTTCCCGGCTGCGAGCCGGTCGCGCTGCGGCGGCTGCACCATCGTTTCATCCCGCGCTTGGCGCCGCGCTCCCCGCTGCTGGCCCAGCTGCTCAACGCGGTGCCGGGCCTGCTGCGCACCAACGCGCTGATGCTCCTGCGCAGGACCGGCTGATGCGCGACGTGCTGATGATCGCCTACTATTTCCCGCCGCTGGGCGGCTCGGGCGTGCAGCGCAGCCTGAAGTTCGCCCGCTACCTGCCGGAGCACGGCTGGCGCCCGCTGGTGGTCGCGCCGCGCCGGGGCCTGCGCGACGAGCCGATGGACCCCTCGCTGCTGGCCGAGCTGCCCGCCGCCGCCGAGGTTACGCGGACCGGGCGCCTGGACCTGACGCTGCTGCCGCGCATCGCCCGCCGGCTGCGGCTCGGCCCGCTGAGCCGGCTGCTGACGTATCTGACCCGCTACCTGCCCGACGCCCAGGTCGGCTGGCTGCCCTGGGCGCTGCCGGCGGCGCTGCGCCAGGCGCGCCGGGCCGATGTGATCTACTCGACCTCGGCGCCCTACAGCGACCATCTGCTGGCCTGGCTCTGCAAGCGGGCGACCGGCAAGCCGTGGGTCGCCGATTTCCGCGACGAGTGGAGCGCCAATCCGTCGCTGCGCTACCCGTCGCCGGCCTTTCTGGCGCTCAATCGCGCCCTGGAGCGCCGGCTGCTGCGGGCGGCTGACGCGGTCATCGTCACCTCGCGGCTGCACGCCGTGAGCCAGCGCCGGCTGCTGCCGCCGGAGCAGCGCGCCAAGGTGCGGCTGATCCACAACGGTTTCGATCCCGCCGACCGCGCGGCGCTGGTGCCGCGCGCGCGCGACGGGCGCTGGACCCTGGCCCACGTCGGCTCGCTGTACGGCGTCTATCAGCCGGACACGCTGCTGGCCGCCCTGGATCTCGCCGTGCGCGACGGGTCGATCCCGGCCTCGGATGTGCGCCTGGTTTTCGCCGGGGCGCTGAGCCGCAGCGCGCCGGTGCCGGCGGCGCTGGCCGGCGTGGTGGAGTTCACCGGCTACCTGCCGCACGGCGAGGCGCTGGGCGTGCTGGACAGCGCCGACGCCGCGCTGATTATCCTCGGCACCCACGGCGCGGCGCGCGACGGGCGGGCCGGCGTCACGGCGGTGCCGGGCAAGATGTTCGAGTATTGGATGCTGGGCAAGCCGATCCTGGCCCTGGCGCCGGCGGAAAGCTACGCCGCCGAGCTGCTGCGCGGGGCCGGCTACGCCGCGATCCGCGATCCCGGCGACGTGGCCGGCGTGGCCGGGCTGCTGGCCGCCGAGTACCGGCGCTGGCGGGACGGCGCCGCGCATCCGCCGCTGGACGGCGCGTACGTGGCGCGTTTCGAGCGCCGCGCGCTGGCCGGCGAGCTGGCCGCCGTTTTCGACGAGGTGCTTGCGTGAGGCTTTGTTTTTCGGCCAATCCCCTGTCCATCCACACCCAGCGCTGGGTCAGCGAGTTCGCCCGGCGCGGCCACGAGGTCCATCTGATCGACCTGCGCACGCCCGGCCGCCCGGCCGCCCCGCCGCTGCCCGGCGTGACCTACCACGAGGTGCCCAAGGGTCCGCTGCTGCCCATCCCCGGCCTGCGCGGCCTGGCCTACTATCCCGCCGCCGCCGCCCGGACCTGGAATATCGTCCGCAAGCTCAAGCCGGCGCTGCTCCACGCCCACTATGTCAGCGAGCACGCCTGGACCGCCGCCCTGAGCGGCTTCCGGCCGCTGGTCGTCACCGCCTGGGGCGGCGAGATCCACGCCGATCCGCGCCGGCACAAGCGGCGGATCGAGCGCCTGCTGACGCCCTGGACGCTGCGCCAGGCCAATCTGATGACCGGCGACTCCGGCGAGCTGGTGCGCATCCTCAACGGCTACCGCCGCCCAGACACGCCGGTCCATCTGATTCGCTTCGGCATCGACCCAGCGGTCTTCAAGCCCGGCCTCGACACCGCCGCGCTGCGCCGCGAGCTGGATCTCGGCCCCGGCCCGGTGATTTTCAGCCCGCGCCTGTTTTATCCGCTCTACCGCCAGGACGTGCTGGTCAGGGCCTTCGCCAAGGTGCTGGAGCGCCATCCCGGCGCCCAGCTGGTGCTCAAGCGCTATTTCGCCGATGCCGCCTACACCGCGTCGCTGGAGGCGCTGGTGGCCGAGCTGGGCGTCGGGCACGCCGTGCGCTGGCCGGGCGAGACTGACCATGCCAAGCTGGCGACGTTTTTCAATCTCGCCGACGTGACGGTCAGCATCCCGGCGGCCGACGGCTTCCCGGTCACGGTGCTGGAGGCCATGGCGTGCGGCTCGCCGCTGGTGATGACCGACCTGCCGTGGCTTGAGGATATCGCCGAGGTCGATAAGCACATCCTGCGCGTGCCAGTCGATGATCCTGACGCGACGGCGGCGGCGCTGGACCGGCTGCTGGGCGACCCGGCGCTGCGCGAGCGGCTGCGCCAGGCCAATCTGGCCTACGTCGCCGAGCATGGCAGCTGGGCGCGCGAGATGGACAAGATGGAGCGGGCCTACGAAGCGTTGGTGGGGCGCCCGGTATGAGCGCGCCGATCTTCTACACGACCTCGGTGGCGCTCGACGCCGGCGGCGGCCAGACGACGCGGGTGATCGAGCACTGCCGCGTCCTGGCGGCCGAGGCGCCGGTCCGGCTGTTCGCGCCCCAGCCGCCGCCCGGGCTGCCCGACCTGCCCTTCACCCGCGTGCCGGTGCCGGCCCGCCCGCCGCGCGATCTCGGCTTCCAGGTCCGGCTGGCGCGCGCGCTGATCCGCGAGGGCCGCCGCACGCCGCCGGCGCTGATCTACTCCTACGCCGGCTCGCTCAACCTGGGGCCGCGGCTGGCCGCCTGGCGCCTGGGCTGCCCGCTGGCGCTTGAGCTGCACGGCTTGCACGCCCTGGAGTACGGCCTGGAGCACCGCCGGACGGCGACCTTGCGCGCCCGCCAGCTCGCCTACGCCGCGATGTTCCGCCTCGATATGCTGCTGGCCGACGGCGTGGTGGCGGTGACTGACCAATTGGCCGCCCGCGCCCGCGCCGCCGGCGCCCGCTCGACGCTCACGGCGCCGAACGGCGTCAATCCGCGCCATTTCCTGCCTACGGACGGAGCCACCGCCCGCCGCGCCGAGGGCTTCGCCGATGACGAGGTGGTGATCGGCTTCGTCGGCAACCTGGCGGGCTGGCAGGGGCTTGACACGCTGCTGCGCGGCTTGGCGCTGGCGCTGCCCCGCGCCCCGCGCCTGCGGCTGCTGCTGATCGGCACCGGCTCCCAGGAGCGGCTGCTGCGCGCGCTGGCCGCCGAGCTTGGCATCGAGGAGCGGATCGTCTGGGCCGGCCGCGTGCCCTACGCTGATGTCCCGCGCCGCCTCAGCGCCGCCGATGTCTTGGCCGGCCCGTTCGCCGCCAATGAGCGCAACGCCGCCACCGGCGTCTCGCCGCTCAAGGTCTTCGAGTACCTGGCGCTGGGGCGGCCGATCCTGGTCTCGGATCTGCCCGGCCTGGAGTTCGTGGCGGCTGAGGGCGCCGGCGGGTTGTTCCGCGCCGACGATCCTGTCGATCTCGCCCGCAAGCTGATCGCCTTCGCCGCCCTGCCGCCCGCCGCCCGCGCCGCCTATGGCCGCCGCGCCCGCAGCCTGGCCGAGGAGCGCTACTCGTGGGAGCAGATCAGCGGGCGCATCCTGGCGTACGCGGCCACGCTCGCGCCCGACGGCCAGCGCTGAAACGCGGCGGGGGGCAGCCGGGGAGACAATCCCCGGCTGCCCCCCGCTGTCGATTCATGCCCCGGGCGCTTGGCTACGGGGCTGTCCGCCGCCAGATCCGGTAGCTGCCGTAGCGCCAATCTGCCTCTTTGACGGGCTGGTAGCTGGCGCTGATGTAGTCGTAGAACTCGGGCGCCAGCGGCTCCAGCTGCCAGGCGCTTGAGAACGACACGATCCAGGCCGGCCGCTCCGCCTCCAGCGCGCTCAGCGCCGGCTGCTTGACCTCCGGGCCCATGAACCAGGGATAGTGCATGACCCAGTAGTCCGGCGGCGCGCAGTCGAGGATGGCGTAGAGGTTGGAGACGACTTCGGTCTCGGGAAAGAGATAGAAGCAGGCGTCTTGGCCGATCGCCTGGCGGATCTCGCC
>DASWWB010001292.1:0-6871 GCA_036406115.1 Herpetosiphonaceae bacterium | reverse complement strand
CGGCGCTGCTGCTCTCGCGCGAGCACCAGGAGCCGATCGACCTGCTGCTGACGGATGTCGTCATGCCGGGGGCGCTCAACGGCCGCGAGCTGGCCGAGCGGCTGCTCGCGCTGCGGCCGTCGCTCAAGGTGATGTACATGTCGGGCTACGCCGATAGCATGCTGATCCGCCAGGAGATCGCCGAGAGCGACCGGGCGTTTCTGGCCAAACCTTTCACCGCCGGCGGCCTGCTGGACCGGGTCGGCGAGGCGCTGGCCGGCGGCCGCTGAGCCCGCCGCTGCCTTGACGCTCATCATGTTCTCTTCTATAATCGCCCAACGGCCGGCGCTCCGGCGGCCGCGCCCCGCGATGGTTGCTCCGCGCAAAACTTCTAGTGCAAAGAGGAGTTCTCCAGATGCCCGCATTCAAAGACGCAGAAGAGCTGCAACTGTACATCGGCGCGCTGTACGACGAAGCCAAATGCAGCCCGGATGTCGCGCCGAAGATCAAAGAATCCGGCCTGACCATCCAATACCGCTACGAGGACCCCGAGGCGGTCGCGACGATCCTGGCCGACCGGCCGCCGACCCAGCCCGGCGCCTTTTTCGACGTTGTCTGGGGCGAGATCCCCGGCCTCAAGCCCGATGTCACGATGTCGATGAAAGCCGACGTGGCCCATAATTTCTGGCATGGCTCGGTCAACCTGATGGCCGCGCTGACCCGCCGCCAGATCATCGCCAAGGGGCCGATCCCCAAGATCATCAAGCTGCTGCCGGCGGTGACGCCGATGTACGAGATGTACCCGCGCATCCTCCGCGAGCAAGGCCGCGAGGATCTGGTCGTCAAGAAAAAATAGCCCGGCGCGGCGGCCCAGGCGTCCTGATCGCCAGCGCTCAGGACGCTTTTGCGTTTAATGCTACTAGCGGCCAGCACAGAGCGCCGATTGTTTAAAACTTTGTCAAAACCCTGCGATTCTGGTAAGATAGAGACGGTTTTATCCAGCGGCGGAGAACGCATGAAAGCCTCGCGGACAGCGTCGAACCCAATCGCAACCGAGTGGCTGCTCAAGCTCGCGACCGCCGGCTCGCTGGCGGAGCTGGAGCTGGCGCTCAAGGCTGCGCTGCGCGCCCTGCGCGGCCGCGAGGACTACGAGCTGGTCTGGCGCGGCCCGCCCTTCGCCCCGATCCACGCGGCGTTCGACTACGCGCCGAGCGTCGAGGAGCAGAGCCGGCTGGCCGCCGGCGAGGTGCTGACGGTCAGCGCCAGCAGCGGCGAGCACACGCTGCTGCCTCTGCTGCAAGGGACGCTGCGCGGCTGGCTCGCGTTGCCTGGCGCCCGCCCCGCCGACGCCCAGCTGCTGCCGCTGGCCCTCCACGCCGCCAGCCTGCTCACCGGCCTGATCAACGACAGCCACAGCGCCTTCCAGGTCCGCGAGCTGGCGCTGTTCGATGAGCTGGGCCAGGCGCTCCAGGGCAATCTTGAGCTGGAGACGCTGCTGGAGATCATGCACGATATCGTAGTGCAAATGCTCGGCAACCAGCACATGTACGTCGCCCTCTACGACGCCGAGACCGGCCTCTTTCGCCTGGCGGCCCATTTCGCCAACGGCGAGCAGATGTTCCCCACCGACAAATGGACCCTGACCCACGGCCTGACCGGCGAGATTCTGCGCACCGGCCAGACCGTCGTGGCCGATGATTATTTCCAGGCCTGCGCCGAGCGCGCGATCAAACCGATGGTCTGGAACGACGCCCCGCGCGCCCGCGCCTGGCTCGGCACGCCCATGCGCCACGGCGACCGGCTGCTGGGCGTGATCACGATCTACCACGACGATCCCGCCGTGCGCTACACCGCCGAGCATATCCGCATCCTGGAGCTGCTGGCGGCCAGGGCGGCGGTGGCGGTCGAGCAGGCCCGGCTCTACAGCCGCACCATGCAGCAGGCCCGCCAGCTGACGCTGCTCAACGAGCTGGGGCGGACTCTCACCTCGACTCTCGACCTGGAGGCTGTGCCCTCGCTGATCATGGGCCGGGTCCAGCAGATTATGGATGTCGAGGAGGGATCGCTGCTGCTGGTCGACGAGGACACCGGCGAACTCGTCTTCAGCTACAGCCTCAGCGCCTTTGGCAAAAAGCTGCTTGGCACGCGGATTCCGTCCAACGTGGGCATCGCCGGCCTGGTGCTGCGGACCCGCCAGTCGCTGATTGTCAACCGAGCCAGCGAGCACCCGGCTTTCTACACCGGCATCGACGAAGTGACCGGCCTCAGCACCCGCGACCTGCTGTGCGTGCCACTGCTCGGCCGCAACGGCGTCAAGGGTGTGATCGAGGTCATCAACCACCGCGACGGCAAGCCCTTCACCACCGCCGACCGCAGCCTGCTGGAGGCGGTCGCCGACCAGGCGGTGATCGCGGTCGAGAACGCCAATCTCTACGCCCGCACCGACCGCGCCCTGGCCCGCCGCATCCAGGAGCTTGACGAGCGCAACAAACAGCTCCACGAGATTTTGCAGATCGGCAACGCGCTCAAAGCCACCTCGGACCTGGAGGCGGTGCTGCCGCAAGTCGCCAATGCGATCCAAACCACCACCGGCTTCGGCACGGTGACGATCAGCCTGCTCCAGACGGTCCCCGGCCAGCGCCCCATGCTGCGGCGCATCGCCGCCCTCGGCGTGCCGGGCGCGCGCGGCAAGCGGCGGCCGGCTGAGGCCGATCCCGCCCGGCTGCAAGAGCTGCTGCGCGGCATCGATCAGCGCGGCGAGGCCACCTATTTCATCGAGCACGCGATCGACGCCCACACCCGGCTCTGGGGCGAGGCCTCCGACGCCCGTGACATGCCCGAGCAGCGCACCGGCATGTGGCATCCCCGCGACACGCTGCTCACGGTGCTGCGGGCCTCCGGCGGCGAGCTGCTGGGGGTGCTGACCGCCGGCAACCCGGGCGATGGCATGCTGCCGACGCCCGAGCAGATCCAGACGCTTGAGATTTTCGCCAACCAGCTGATCGTGGCGCTGGAAAACTCGCGCCTCTACGAGCAGCTGCGCCAGAGTCTCCAGGGCCTGACGGCGCTCAGCGGCCTGGGCCTGGCGATCAACAGCGCCTTCCAGGACACCCAGGTGATCTGGCGCTTCACGGTCGGCGGCATCATCGACTCGACTGGCGCGCTGGCCGCCGGCGTGCTGATGTGCGACGATCACTTCGAGCAGTTCGAGTCGGTGCTGACGCTCGGCCGGCCCCATCAGCCCGACCAGGAGCTGGTCGCGCTGGCCCGCCAGGTCTGCCGGCGCGGCAAGCCGGCCCAGCTGCTGGAGATCAATCAGCCGCTGCCGGCGGTGGTGGAGCGCACCGGCGGCAAGGCGCTGCTGATGCTGCCGCTGCGCGGGACCCACGAGACGCTCGGCACGCTGTATGTCTGGTATCCCGAGCTGCTGCCCAACGCCGAGGAGCAGGATCTGGTGACGCTGTTCGCCGGCCAGGCGGCGGTGGCGGTCGAAAACATGCGCCTCTCCGCCGCCCTGCGCGAGGGCCGCGACCGGCTGGCCTCGATCCTGGCCTCGACTGAGGAGGCGATCCTGCTGCTGGACGCCGATCTCGACCTGGCCGAGGTCAACGCCGCGCTGGGCCGCATGACCGAGATCGCCGATCCTGAGGAGCTGCTCGGCCAGCCGGTCGACGCGCTGCTCGATCGCTGGCGGGCCGACTGGCACGCCGCCGACGAGGACTGGCAGACGCTGCGCGACGCGCTGGCGGATGTCAGCCAGGGCCGCGCCACCGAGGCCCGCGGCCAGCTGGCCCTGACCGGCGCCCGCGCGCGCTGGCTGGAGTGGGCGGCGCTGCCGGTGATCTCGCAGCTGGCCGCCCAGCCCCATCCGCTCATCCTGGTGCTGCGCGATATCACCGCCACCATGGAAGTCGAGCGCCTGCGCCAGGATCTGACCTATATGATGATCCACGATTTGCGCGGGCCGCTCAGCGCGATGATGGCGTCGCTGGACATGCTGCTCAACAATATGCTCGGCGAGCTGAACGATGGCCAAACGACGATCGTCGGCGTGGCGAGCAAGAGCAGCCGCCGCCTGCTGGGGATGGTCAATATGCTGCTCGACATCAGCAAGCTCGAGTCGGGCCAGATGCCGATCAAACGCGAGCCGACGGCCCTGGGCGAGCTGGTCCAGGCGGTGACGGTCAATTACCAGACGCTCCTCGCCGATCGCAAGGTCGCCCTGGCGACCCAGCTGGAGCTTGACGCGCCGCCAGCCTCGGTCGACAGCCCCACGATCGAGCGGGTGTTCCAGAATCTCTTTGACAACGCCCTTAAATACAGTCCCGCCGGCAGCGCGGTCGAGATCGGCGTCCGGCGCGCCCAGCACGCCGATCTGCCGCCCGACCACCCAGACGGCGCCTGGCTGATCGTCAGCGTCCGCGACCACGGCCCGGGCATCCCCGCCCAATACCGCGAGCGCATCTTCGAGAAGTTCGCCCAGATCCAGACCGGCGGCGTCAAAGGCACCGGCCTCGGCCTCACCTACTGCCGGCTGGCCGTCGAAACCCACGGCGGGCGGATCTGGGTCGCCCAGGCGAGCGGCGCCGGCGCCGAGTTCTGCTTCACCGTGCCGGTGGCCCAGGAGCCCGCGCCCGCCGCCGAGCCAGCCGGCGCCACCGCCGCGCCGCTGGAGCTGGTCGGCGAGTCCTGATCCCCGCCGCGCCCGGTCCCCCGGGCTGATTCCGCCCCGCATTTCCGCCGCATTCCCGTCGCCCTTCGCTGGCGAGCCCTTGCCGCCCTGCCTACGTCCTGTCGCCCGCGCCGCCGACCATCCGGCTTTTCAAAGCCCCGGGCGAGACCCAGATCACGTCGGCGCCGCTGAGATTGGCGCCCGGCGTGTCGCGGGTGACCTGGCTCCAGCCGGCGAGCAGCTCGTGGTCGGTGGGATTGCGTTTGCCGCTGAGCACCGCCGTCGCGCCGTACTCCTCGATCGCCCGCAGGCAGCGGCGGATCGGATCGTATTGGCGCGCCGTCGCCAGGCTGAGCCCCGCGCCGGGCAGCGCCGGTAGCTCGCCGTAGAGCAGCGCGCCGGGCTGGGCTGTTTGCTGGATCAGCTCGGCGGGCTCCATGCCCAGCAGGCAGGCGGCGTTGAGATGATCGAGGACGATCGAGAGATGGGCTTCGACCAGCGCCTCGCGGCTCAGGCCGCCGGCTTCGCTGGGCCGCCGGGCGGTGCGGCGGGCGTAGAGCGGCGCGGCGCCGGACCAGGAGCGCATCAGCACCTGGCGGGCGATGACCAGCGAGTGATTGGGATGCATGTTCGATGGGATTGCCGTCGCTGGCAGGCCGATCGTCAGCGCTGTCAGCTCGATCAGCCGCTCGCGGTCGTGCTGGGCCGCCTGCGCGAAGACCCGCAGCTCGCCGTTCCAATCATTGAGCACGACGGCGCGGGCCGGCGGCTTGCGCAGCAGCACGGCGGCGTGGTCGCTCCATGGCTCGACGTAGGTGTGATGGGCGGGGAAGTGGCCGATGATCCAATCGATCGCCGCCCAGGGCGCCGGGCGGCGCTGTTGCTGGTTTTGGCGGACGCGGTAGGCGGCTTGCTTGCAGGCGGCGGTGCAGTAGCGGCGCTGCGCCGCGTGGCTGTCGGTGATTGGCTGCTGGCAGTAACGGCAGGTATAGGGTGAGGTCATGGCAGCTCCGAACATTGCAAAATCCCCCAATCGGCTGATGCGGTTATACTAGGCATGCAACCGGGACAGCAATGGGACAACCATAGGACAAAAACAGCAAAGCGGCCTGGAATCGAGCGGAGCCGCTTAACCCGCCGTCAGGGAAATTAAAATATGTTCAAGAGATGTAACAAAAAACCTGCATGAGGCGGGACCAAGATCCCGCTTGCGAGTCGCCGAATGATCACAGGTGGCGCAGGAAGCGCTCGGGATTGGCGAGGAATTCGCGGGTCAGCCGGACGTGCTCGACCTCGTCGTAGGCCGCCGCGCGCAGCGCGCCCTGCTCGAAGCTATAGATCGCGGCGCCGGGGAAGGCTAGCAAGATGGGCGAGTGGGTGGCGATGATGAATTGGGCCGCGTGCTCGCCGGCCATGGATTTGAGCATCGCCAGCAGGGCGAGCTGGCGGGTGGGGGAGAGCGGCGCCTCGGGCTCGTCGAGCAGATACAGCCCGCCCGGCACGAAGCGGGCCTGGAACAGCGCCAGGAAACTTTCGCCGTGGGAGACGGCGTCCAGCCCCGGGCCGTACGAGCGGTCCAGCGCGCCGATCGTCGAGGCGAACGGCATGCGGCCGAAGGCGCGGGCGGTCGGCGAGAGGCCGGGCTCCTCGTCGATCGCCCGCAGCGCCCGCTCGTGCTCCTCGCGCATGGCCCGCAGCTTCTTGGCGTAGCCGAAGAAATCCTCGGAGCGCATGAAAAAGCCCTTGCGCGATTTGCGCTCCCAGGACAGGCTCAGGGTTTTGGCGAACGGCCGGACCGCCGCCAGCGAGCTGTCGCGCTCCACGTCGTCGCTGCCGACGGCGATCGAGCCGATGGCGCAGGCCAGCCCTTCCAGCAGCGTCGATTTGCCCGAGCCGTTCTCGCCGACGAAAAAGGTCACGGCGGCGCTGAAATCCAGCGTGGCGCCCAGCGCCGCCCGCAGCGCCGGCACCGCGAACGGGAAGGCGCCGGCCAGCTGCTCCGGCGGCGGGTTGAGCCGGACGGAGCGCAGCCGGCCCATCTAGCCCCGCTCCGGCGCCAGGGTTTCGAGCAGCGCGCGCAGCGTCGCCTCCCACTCCTCGCCGAGCGCGCGCCGGTCCATGCGGGCGAACTGCTGGCCGAGCGTGACGCCCGCCGGCAGGCGCCGCCGCAGCCGGTCGCGGTCGAAGCCCGGGCCCTCAGGCAGCCGCACCGTGATCTCC
>DASWWB010001291.1:0-2237 GCA_036406115.1 Herpetosiphonaceae bacterium | reverse complement strand
GGCGATTGTAGCATTTTGCTCGGCAACGCGCTGGCGCTCAAGCGGCTCGGCCGCTACGGCCTGGTCTACCTGGACGCCCACGACGATTTCCGCCACCTCGGCAACGCGCCGGCGATCGGGGCGGCGGCCGGCGAGGACCTGGCGCTGGTGACTGGCCGCGGCGATCCGCGCCTGACGGCGCTGGGCGGCGGCGCGCTGATCGACCCCGCCGACATCGCGGTGCTGGGCGTGCGCCCGGAGAGCACCGAGCTTGATGAGCTGCGCGAGCTGGGGATGCTGGTCTCCACCAGCAAGGATCTTGCCGCCGGCGGGATCGAGGCCGGCGCTGCGGCGGCCCTGGCCCGCGTCACGGCGAATACGGCCGGCTTCTGGATCCATCTGGACTGGGATGTGATCGACGGCGCGGCGCTGCCGGCGGTCGATTGCCCCGAGCCCGGCGGGCTGTCGTTCGATGAGCTGGCGGCGCTGCTGCGGCCGCTGCTGGCCTCGCCGCGCTGCGCCGGCCTGGAGCTGACGATCTACGATCCCGACCTCGACCCGAGCGGCGCCGGCGCGGCGGCGATCGTCGCCTGCCTGGCGCGGGCGTTCGGCCGCTAGGGGCTGCCGCCGGGCCGCAACATGCGCTACAATCCCGCCGGAGCCTTGTGATGAGCTTGCTGGCCGCTGCGGCGGGACGGCGCTGGAGGTGGCGGATGGGATTGATCATCGCGATTGTGGCGCTGACGCTCTCGATTTTAGGGTCGGCGCTGCTGTTTCGCTTCAAACCGGCGGCGATCCGGCCGCTCGGCCGCTGGCTCTGCCCGCCCGGCGCGCCGTTGCAGGTCGTGCTGCAAAAACAGGGCGGCCCCGGCGAGCCCTACGCCCTGCACATTTACTACGACGACGCGCGCGGCAACTCCCGCAGCGTCAAGGGCAAGGCGCTGCTGCTGGTCTGGGGCGCCGGCTTCGTGCTGATGCTGCCGGTGGCGGCGGCGCTGGTCGCCCTGGTCGCCGCGCAGCTCGGCGCGGCGGGATGACAAGCGGGTTTAAGATCATCAATGAGCGAAGGAGGCGGCTATGAGCAACACTGATTGGCTGGCGGCGGCGTCGGCGCTGCTGCTGGCGTTCCTGGGCTTGCGCTGGGCGGCGGGCTTCGCGGCGCGGCGGCGCGACGCCCCGCTGACGGCGCCGCGCGTCCATCCCGCGGCCCTGAGCCGCGCCCAGCAGGACACGCTGCGGACGCTGGCGCTCCAGGGCCAGAAGATCGCCGCGATCAAGCAGCTGCGCGAGCTGACCGGGATGGGCCTGAAGGACGCCAAAGACTACGTGGAGGCGCTGGCCCAGCCCGGCGGCATGCCGGAGAGCCAATCGCTCTACCCGGACGGCTTCGCCCCGGAGCGGAAGGCCGGCCTGCCGCTGAGCCGCGCCCAGGAGGATGAGCTGCGCGATCTCGTGGCCCGCAACCAGAAGATCGAGGCGATCAAACGGGTGCGCGAAGCAACCGGCCTGGGCCTGAAAGAGTGCAAGGATTACGTCGAGAACCTGGGCAACGCCGCTGCCGGCGACTATTCGTCATCCGCCGGCGGCAATTGGCCCGCGCCCGCCATGCCCGGCGCCGGCTGGGACGGCGGCCAGTTCGCGCCGCCGTCGCTGATCGTGGAGGACGAGGCCCGCCGCCTGATGGGCGACAGCGGCAAAATCAGCGCGATCAAATATGTCCGCGAACAAACCGGGATGGGCTTGAAAGAGGCCAAGGACTATGTCGAGGAACTGGAGCGCCGGGGATGGTAGCTGTCGCTGCTGACCCGCCGCCCGCCAGCCCCCGGCGGCTCGGCCTGACGCTGGGCGGCGGCGGCTTTCGCGGCAGCGCCCACATCGGCGTGCTGTACGAGCTGGAGCGGCTGGGCCTGGCCTTCGATGTTGTCACCGGCACCAGCGTCGGCGCGATCATCGGCGCCGGGGTGGCGGCCGGGCTGCCGGCTGCCGAGATCGACCGGGCCTTTCGCGCGCTGTCGCCGCGCGGCCTGCTGGCCCGCGACGCCGAGGGCTGGGGCCTGGTCGGCGTCGCCAAGCTGCGCCGGGCGCTGGAGTCGATCTTCGGCGACCGCCGGATCGAGGATCTGGGCGCGGCCTTCGCGGCGCTGGCGGTCGATCTGGCCGACGGGAGCCAGGTGGCGCTGGAGCGCGGGCCGCTGGTCGACGCGCTGCTGGCCAGCGCGGCGATGCCTGGCGTCTTCCCGCCGCAGCGGATCGGCGGG
>DASWWB010001290.1:0-3986 GCA_036406115.1 Herpetosiphonaceae bacterium | reverse complement strand
CCGGCCAACCCCGCGAGAGCCCGCGAGGGCGGCCCGCCCGCCTGGGCCGAGTCGAGAACCAGGCTGGCGACCAGGCCGGGCGCCGCCGCCGCCAGCTGCAAGGCGACATTGGCGCCCAGCGACGCGCCGACTACATGCGCCGGGCCAGCAGCGCGGCGCTCCAGCAGCTCGCCCACCGCGTCGGCATAGCTGCGGACTGACGCGCTGCGCCCTGGCTCGAGATCCGGGACCAGGATGCGAAAATCAGCGCCCCAGCAGCGGCCAAACGGCGCCCACGCCCCGCCGCGCATGCCACCGGGATGGAGCAGCACGAGGACTGGGCGACCGGCGGCCGCCTCGCCGCTTGCAGCCGACTCGGCGCAGGCGAGGGGGGCGGCCATCACAGCTTGCGGGCTTCGGCGGGCGTGCGCTCGACGCCGACGACGGTCTCGCGCGGGCCGGCCATCAGCCTGGCGCGGGCCAGCAGCCGCTCGGCGGCGGCGGGATCGAGCGGATTGCCGGCGTCGTCCAGCAGCGGCACGTAGATCGTGCTGCCGCGGTTCTGGCGCGCAGCGGCGTGACGGTCGTCGCGCTCGCCCTCCGCGTCGATGCTGCGCAGCAACTTGCCATTGACAATCGTGTAGACGGAGTACAGCAAGCCGAAGAGCAAGAAGATCAGGCCGGTGTTGAAATCAACCAACAGCATGACAGCGAGCGGGGCGATCACTGCGATCGCGATCATAGCCAGGACGGTCGTGCGGTAGACTTTGGCGTTCATCGGTCTTCTCCCGGGGCTGAGGGTGGCTAAAGCAACGGCCCGCCGAAGATATCGGCGGGCCGCGTGGTGACCCCGGCGTGACTCGAACACGCGACACGCAGTTTAGGAAACTGCTGCTCTATCCGCCTGAGCTACGGGGCCGTTGCCCAGGCAGTATAGCATCGGAGCCCCGGGCGGTCAATCACTCGCAGGGCGGGCGGTGCTGGGCCGCGATCACCTCGACGTGGGTCAGGGTGTGGATGGCGCGGACGGCGGCGCGGGCGTCCTCCTCGCGCACCACCAGGCTGATCGAACACTCGGACGAGCCCTGGGCGATGGCGATGACATTGATCTCGGCGTCGCCGATCACGCCGAAGACCCGCTTGGAGACGCCGGCGGTGCCGCGCATGCCGGCGCCGACCGCCGTCACGATCACCACCTGCTCGTCGAGGCTGATCTGATCGATGTCGCGGCGCTCCAGCTCGACCGCCAGCTCGCCGCGCAGCGACTCGACCACCGCCGCCGAAGTGTGCGACGGAATGACGAAGCAGATGCTTTGCTCCGAGGATGACTGCGAGATCATCAGCACGCTGGCTTGTTGGCTGGCGACCGCCGCGAAGGTCCGGGCCGCGATGCCGGGCACGCCGAGCATGCCGCGGCCGGCCACCGTGACCATGCTCAGGTTGTGGACCGACGACACCGCCTTGATCGCCCCGGCGATCGTCTCCTTGTTCTGGACGATCAGCGTGCCGGCGTGGTCGGGGTTGAAGGTGTTCTTGACCCGCAGGCCGATGCCGCGCTCGATCACCGGGCGGATGGTCTTGGGGTGCAGCACCTTGGCGCCGTAGTAGGCCAGCTCGCTGATCTCATTGAAGGAGAGCGTGGGGATGACGCGGGCGTCGGGCACCACGCGCGGATCGGCGGTCAGCACGCCGTTGACATCGGTGTAGATCCAGACCTCGCCGGCCTCCAGGGCCGCGCCGAGGATGGCGGCGCTCCAATCCGAGCCGCCGCGGCCGAGCGTGGTTTTGACGCCGGCCAGGGTCGCGCCGATGAAGCCGGTCACGATCGGCGTGACGCCGGCGTCGAGCAGCGGGCCGAGGCGGCCGGTGGTGCGCTCCTGGGTCTCGGCCATCAGCGGCGAGGCGTCCTGGTAGCGGTCATCGGTCACGATCAGCTCAGTGGCGTCGACGGAGGCGGCGTCGATCCCGGCGTCGCGGAAGGCGGCGGCGACGATCCTGGCGCTCATGCGCTCGCCGAGGCCGGCGATCGCGTCGAGGGTGCGCGGCGTCAGCTCGCCCAGCACCCGCACGCCCTCGCAGAGCCGGGCGCACTCGTCGAGCAGGCCGTCGACCTCCTGGCGCACGGCGTCGTGCTCGCCGGCCAGCAAATCGTCGATCATCGCATCGTGGCGGCGGCGCAGGCCGGCGTACAGCTCATGGACTGCGGCGGCGTCGCCGGACTGGGCGGCGCGGACGGTCTGGAGCAGGCTGTCGGTCACGCCGCTGAGCGCCGAGACCACCACCACCACATGGTCCCACTGGCGGCGATTGGCCGCCGTAATGTTGATCAGCGAGCGGATCGCGTCGGGCGAGCCGACCGAGGTGCCGCCGAATTTCGTCACAAGCAAGCTCATCGGGGATGCGCCTTTCATAATCCGAGCGCCCGCTCCATCGCCGCCAGATCGGCGGGGATGGGGCTGGGCACGGCAAACTGCTCGACCGCCAGCTGCGGGTCCTTGAGGCCGTGGCCGGTGAGGACCGTCGCGTAGACGCCGTCGGGATCGCCCCGGCCCTCGCGCATCAGCTTGGCGAGGCCGGCGACGCCCGCCGCCGAGGCCGGCTCGCAGAACACGCCCTCGGTCGCCGCCAGGTCGCGCCAGGCCGCCACGATCTCATCGTCGGTCACGGCGTCGATCAGGCCGCCGGACTCATCGCGGGCGGCGAGCGCCAGCTGCCAGGAGGCCGGGTTGCCGATCCGGATGGCGGTGGCCAGGGTCTCGGGATAGGCGACCGGCTCGCCGCGCACGATCGGCGCCGCGCCGGCGGCCTGGAAGCCCAGCATCGTCGGCGCCTTGGCGATCAGCCCGGCCTCCAAGTAGCGCTTGAAGCCCAGCCAGTAGCCGGAGATATTGCCGGCGTTGCCGACCGGCAGGGCCAGATAGTCGGGCGGGCCGCCCAGGGCGTCGCAGATCTCGAAGGCCGCCGTGGTCTGGCCGTCGAGGCGGTAGGGATTGACCGAGTTGACCAGCGTGATCGGATGGGCCTCGGAGAGCGCGCGGACCATCTCCAGCGCCTGGTCGAAGTTGCCCTCGATCACCAGCAGCCGGGCGCCGTACATCAGGGCCTGGGCCAATTTGCCGAGCGCGATTTTGCCCGCCGGCACGACCACCACGCAGTCCAGGCCGGTGCGGGCCGCGTAGGCCGCCGCCGATGCGCTGGTGTTGCCGGTCGAGGCGCAGACCACGGCGCGGCTGCCGGCCTCCAGGGCCTTGGCGATCGCCATGACCATGCCCCGGTCCTTGAACGAGCCGGTCGGATTCATCCCCTCGAACTTGAGCCACAGCTCGCGCACGCCCAATTTCGCCGCCAGGCGCGGCGCGGCGACCAGCGGGGTGTTGCCCTCGCCCAGGGTGACGATCGGAGTCTGGTCGGTGACGGGCAGAAACCGGCGGTAGCGTTCCAGCAGCGGGGGGACGCGCAGCGCGTGCGCTTCAAGCAGATTGGTCATGAGACAGCCCCTAAAACAAGGCCCCCTCCCGAGCGTGGGAAGGGGCGCCATTGCCGTTGGGCTATTGTACCATAGGGGTCAGGGGTCAGGGGTCAGGGGCGGCGGCAAAGCTGGATGGGCTCTCTAGCGGCTCTCGCCATCCCGAAGTCCGGCCCGATCCCTGATCCCTGATCCCTAAAACCCAATCCCCGTGCTATGATAATCCCCATGAACCCCATCGTCCGGCGCCACCAGAGCGCCCGCGCCTACTGTCTCCGCCGGCTCAAGGAGCCGGCGGGTCCCGCGTCGTGGCAAGATTGGCTCGCGGCAGCGGCGTGGCATGAGCTGCTGGCCGGGATCGAGAGCGTCGCTGAGGCCGATCTCGCCTCCGCCGCCGAGCTTGACGCCCTGCTGGAAATGGCCGCCGCCCAGGCCGAGGCGCGCCTGCTGGCGCCGGGGATGCTGGCCCAGGCCCCGCTCAAGCGCGCCGATCCGGCGGCAGTCGCCGCCCAGATCGCGGCGGCCGGCGCGGAGTTCCGCC
>DASWWB010001289.1:0-7960 GCA_036406115.1 Herpetosiphonaceae bacterium | reverse complement strand
CGCCGCCGCGAGTCATGACATCGGATGGCGAAATGATCGCCGGTAAGTACAAACGGGATCATCTGCCAGCAGGCGCGATCGTCGGCCTGCCGGTTTCGGCTGGCGTCGCCGAGGGCCGGGCGCGCGTCATCTTATCGATGGAAGACGCCGCGCTGGAGGAAGGGGACATTCTCGTCACAGCCTTCACCGATCCGAGCTGGACGCCGCTGTTCGTATCGATCAAAGGCTTGGTCACCGAAGTCGGCGGCCTGATGACCCATGGCGCGGTCATCGCCCGCGAGTACGGCCTGCCGGCGGTCGTCGGCGTCGACAGCGCCACGGCATTGATCAAGGACGGGCAGCGAATCCGCGTCCACGGCACCGAGGGCTACATCGAAATCCTCTAGGCGCCGCGCCAGGGCCAATCAAAGCTTGACATGTGACCATATGGTAACGTATAATAGAGGGGAAAGTTGAAGCTGACGCTAGCTCAAGGAGGATGCAATGAGCCAGAGCACAAAAAAGGGCGCGGGATTCAGCGCTGAGGAGCGCGCCGCGATGAAGGAGCGAGCCAAAGAGGCGAAAGCTGAGGAGCGGGCGAACAAAGACCGGGCGGCGGGCGAGAGCGATGTGATGGCGAAAATCGCCGAGATGGAGGAGGGCGATCGCGTGATCGCCGGGCGCCTCCACGAGATCATCGCCGCTAACGCGCCGATCCTGGCGCCGCGCCTCTGGTACGGCATGCCGGCCTACGCCAGGGACGGCAAGATCGTCTGCTTTTTCCAGGCCGCGCAGAAGTTCAACACCCGCTACGCGACCTTCGGCTTCAACGACACGGCGAACCTCGACGACGGCGCCATGTGGCCGGCCGCCTTCGCCTTGAAGGAGCTGACGCCGGCAGTCGAGGAGCGGCTCGGCGCGCTGGTGAAGCAAGCGGTGAGCTAAGGCTCGACGAAGTTAGAACGAATGACGGAGCGCATCGGCGCTCCGTCATTCGTTTTGCTGCGATACAATTCGACACAGAAACGCTTATGTCAAATCAGATCAAACTCGGGCGATTTAGGCGCCGTACCAGGCCAGAACCCGCAGAGCACGCAGCGTGATCCACTTGCTCGGCTGGCCCACGCTCTCCCCGAGATCGACCAGCATCGCGCCGTCGTGCTGATGATCGAGCGGCCAGCGGCCGTCGGCGCCGCGCTTCGCCTCGACCAGCGCGATCGCCTCCGCCAGGCGCTTGTCGGGCGCGGCGCCGGCGAGGCGCAGGTAGTCCAGGCCCCGCAGCACATCGTAGTGCCACCAATTTGGAAAGGAGAACTGGGTCCAGCTGGGGTCGATGATCTCGCCGGTGCTGCGGCGCCGGAGCAGGCCGCGCTCAAGCAGATACTCCTGGCCGCGCAGGCGGGCCTCAGTCACCGCAGCGTCAGTCCCGCCTGCCAGCTCATATTCGAGCAGCGCCTCCAACACGCAGATCGTCGTGTTGAACGAGGAGCGCGTCGAGCCGTTCTCGGCCTCGCAGTTCCAGCCGCCGTCGGCGAGCTGCTCGCGCAGCAAGCGGTCGATGATCCGCCGCATATCCTGGCCGAAGTAGGCGCCGCCGGCCGCAACTTGGCCGTTGATGCAGGGCTCGACCTCTCCGGCGAAGAAGGGCGCGCCGACAACGCCGACGCCGAGCCAGTCCCCGTCCAAGCTCCAGCCCTCCCAGTGGACGAGATCGCGGACCCTGCCGGCAGCCTGGCGCGCCGCCTCGCTGGCGGGGTCCAGGCCGAAGTCGCGCCCCAGCAGCAGGGCGTGCATGGTGGAGTTCCAGCCGTGATTCCACGCCACGCCGCCCCAAGTGCCGTCCTCGCCCTGGAGCGCCAGGAGCCGGGCGCCCCAGCCCTCGGTGGCGACGCGGGCCCGCTCAGCAGCGACCTCCTCGGGCGGGGCGGCCAGCAGATCACGCAGCGCTTGCCAGCGAATCGCCGGATCCGAATCAAGCAGCCACTGGATGACGGACGAGTCCGGCGCGCTGGGCGGATTGGGTGTGGATTCCATATGCTGGTGCTCCTCGTAGGGGCGTCGCGCTGCGGCTCTCCGCGCCGGCGCCGCGCCCGGCGTGACGCCGCCATTATAGAACAGATGAGCGCCAGCAGCGACCAGGCTCAGCAGGAGCGGGACTAATCCTGGCTGTGACTTTGGCGACAGGCGGCCGGCGGCGGCGCCCCGTATGCTGGGAACGGGCATCCGGCAGCGCGCCGCGATCCCGCCTGCATCCGCCGCCAGCGAGGAACCGCCGATGAACATTGCCAGCCGCCCCGCCCTGCCCGATCTCGCCCCGCGCGCCAAACGCGCCCTGCTGTTCGCCCTCAGCCTGCTCGCCGCCAGCGCCGCGCTGGCGGCGCCGCGCCTGCCCCAGGACCCGGCGTACCACCGCTTCGCCGACGCCAGGCCGTTCGCGGGCATCGACCGCTTCGCCGACGTCGCCTCCAATCTGCCGTTTTTGCTTGTGGCCCTGGCTGGCTTCGCGGCGCTGACACGAGCGGTTGGCGGGCCAGGCGACGGGCCGCGCCGCGCCTATCTGCCCTACGGCTGCTTTTTCCTCGGCCTGGCCCTGACCTGCGCCGGATCGATCCGCTACCACCTGCATCCAGCCAACGAGACCCTGATTTGGGACCGGCTGCCGATGACCGTCGCGTTCATGGCATTCATGGCGATCGTGATCCAGGAGCGGATCGGCTTGCGGACGGGACTCGTGGCGCTGGGGCCGCTGATCGCGCTTGGCGCCGCCAGCGTGGCGTACTGGCATCTGACCGAAATCGCCGGCCGCGGCGACCTGCGGCCCTACGCGCTGGTCCAGTTTGGTCCCCTCATCGCGGCGCCGCTGATCATGGCGCTGTATCGCGGGCCCTATCTGCGCGCCAGCGATCTGCTGGTGATGCTGGCGCTGTACGGCGCGGCCAAAGCGCTGGAGCTGGCGGATGGGCGCATCTTCGAGCTGACCGGCTGGATCAGCGGCCACACGCTCAAACATCTCGCGGCGGCCGCCGCCGGGCTGCGGGTCGTCGCCGCGCTCAGGCGGCGGATCGCCGGCGAGCGGGCGCGGCAGTCCGCCATGAGCGACGGGCCGGCGGCGCCTTGCGAGCGAGCGCCGGCCCGTCAGCCGTCGTGGTTGGGTTTCACCCGGGAGGAAGACCCGCGCTAGGGCTTGCTGAGCACGGGGAGATAGATCGTGGCAGCGGGCTCCAAGGCCTCGTTCAGCCACACGCTGGGCGCCGCCGGATTTTGCGAAACATGGGGATTGTGGCCGGCGGCCACGTCGAGCCAGGTGTCGTTGTTCACGTCAGCCAGCATCACCCGCGAAACCGTCCCGCCGGCGAATGACTGCGTCGCCGCGAAATGGCCGGCGCCGTCGTTGGACAGCACAGTGAACGGCTCGTTCCAAGAGTAGCGCAGGGCGTCGAGATCATTGTCGTGATCGAAATCGCCGAGCTGCAACACCCCGGCGGAGATGCCGGCGATCGGGCTCGGCTCGAAGGAAAACGTGCCCGAGCCATTGTTTTTGGCCAAGATAACGCCTTCGCCCTCGCCGGGGAAGCCCAATGCGTCGATGTCGCCGTCGCCATCCAGGTCGCCCACGCCCTGGACCGAGATTTGCGCGAGCGGCACCTGCTGGCCCCGGGTGAAATGGGCGGCGCCGTCGTTCGTCCAGACAGAGGTGTTTTGCGTGTTGCTGACGATCAGATCGAGATCCATGTCGCCGTCGACATCGGCCGGGTAGCCGGTGGCCCAGTTGCCGAAGTTCAGCCGGGCGGACTCGGTGAAGACGCCGGTACCATTGTTCAGCCACAGCCGCTCGCGGTCGTCGGTCGGCCGCGGGTCGAACGGGTCGGGATCCAGCTCGTTCATCGTCAGGAGGTCCGGGTCATCGTCGCCGTCGAAATCGGCGGCGATGACTTGGAACGTAAAGCCGGTGTCGAACTCCCTGGTTTGGGAAAAACCGCCGTCGCCGTCGTTGAAGGCCAGCAGCTCCGGCTTTTCTTCGGTCCGGCCGACAACCATATCCAGATCATCGTCGCCGTCCAGATCGATCAGCTTGACATCGGTGGCGTTGTTCACCGAGCCGGGCAGCGCGATCGGATCGCCGTAGTAGCCGGTCCCGTCGTTCAGCCAGAGCAGCGACGTGGAGCCGCCGGCGTCGTAAAAATCCACCCCGACAATATCCGCGTCGTTGTCGCCGTCGACATCGCCGTAGGTAAAGGTCAAAATACCCGCCGTGTAGTGGAGCGAGTCTGCGGGGTGGGGCGTGAAGCGCCGCAGCGCCGCCGGGGCCCGCCCCTCCTCCGCGCGAGCCGGGGGGATCGCCGGCGAAACCAAGCCGCTCACGCCCAGCGCCAAAACCCCTGCCAGCGCAATCTTCCGTCGCCGCATATGTTCTCCTTGCGTTCGTATGGCGAATCTCGACAGCCCGAAGTATAGGATTTTGGATCGGCGAGGCCCATGAAGCGCCGGTCACAGGGGAGTGATAGGCCCCCGCGCCGCCTGAGAAGCCGCTGAAAGGCGGCGGCGCTAGGCGTAGGGATCGTCGGCGGTCAGATAGGCGCGGAGGGCGTGGACATGCGGATGGGCTTCCAGCCAGGCGCGGATGCGGCGGATCTCGGCGTAGTCGGCGTCGCCGAATTTGCCGGCGTAGATCTGGCCGAGCGCCGCCCGCCGCAGCGCGATCCGCAGCCGGCGCTGCCAGGCGTCGGTGAACATATGGTGGATATCGTCGTGGAGCTGGCGCTGTTTCAGGCGCTCCCACTCGCCGGCGTCCAGCCACACGCTGTTGCAGTGCCCGCAGAGATCGAGGCTGAAGGGGATTTCCACGCTGACGCGGTAGCGCAGGAGGAGATGGGCGCAGCGGGGGCAGCATTTGGCGCCTGGCGGCTCGGCGCGCCATTCCGGCGGGGCGGGATCGGCCGATGCCGGTGGATCGGCGGGCGGCAGCGCGAACACCCAATCGCGGTAGGTCGATGAAAGCAAAAACACGCCAGCGCACGACGGGCACTGATGGGCCGGCAGCGCCGGCTCCAGATCGATCGCCCGCAGTTCGGTCTTCTCGCAAATTGGACAATCCATGGCCGCAAAACCTCGTGAAGCAGAAGGGGAATGATCGGCGGTGATACGCGCCCGCCGGCCCGCAGTTACGCTGCGCGAATCCGGCCCACGTCCAAAAGCGCGACGGCGAGGCATGCTCGCCCCGCCGTCGCGCAGTTTCCCCGCCAGCCCGGCTGTCGCCAGGAGCAGCGGCGATGATCCTGATGAGACTAGCGGCAGCCGTCCCACCAGCAGGGATTGGATTGCGCCCAAGCGGTCAGGGCCGTCCACTTGGGCGTGCTGGGCTGGGTGACGTACTCCAGCGCGCCCCAGTTGCCCCATTTGCCGTAGGTGCCGGCGAAATTGAAGGCGACGAACGTGTGGCCGCCGCTGGCGCGCCAGCTGTCGAGGTACTGCCTGTACGTGCCCTGCATCCGCGCATCGCGGTTGGCGGCGCCGAACAGCGCCGTAAGGGCGTCGTTGTTTTCGGCCCCGTCGTAGCCCACCAGATGCTGGCCGCCTTCGTAGGCGATCATCTCCACGCCGTTCCGATCCGCCACCGCCGCCGAGTCAAGCATCCACCGCTTGGCCTGGGCCAGCGCCCCGCCCTGCGGCCCGCCCGCCAGCACGCCGCCCGTCCGCAGCTCGGCGAAGAGCTGGTCCAGCGTCCAGCCCGAGACCGTCGCCGCAGTGGCGGGATCGCCCAGATAGCCGCCGAAGTAGGGCGCCACGGCCAAGGCGTCAATCCCATGACCGGCGCACGGCGCGCCGCTCCAGAGCGGGCACTCCAGGACTTGCTCGCTCACCCCTGTGTTCGCCGCCTGCGCGCCGGCGACGCAGTGGACCCGGCCCGCTTGGTCGCCCCAGGCCGCTTTCCAGATGTCGCACATCTGCGCGGTGCGCATGCCGTGCCAGTTCATGCCGCTTTGGAACACATCGTCGTCGCCGAACAGCTTGACGCCCTTTTCCATCGCATAGCCGTACTGGGGAAATCGGCTGTTCCACACCTCGTTGGAAAATTCAACATAGACATCGACATTGGGGCTGAGCAGCTGTTTGGCTTTGGCAGCGAACAGATTCATGTATTCATTGGTGGCAGTGTGCGGCATATTGAACCAGGGATCTTTGCTGATCCGATTCGCGAGCGCCGTCATAATTTCCAGCGGCACGCCCTTATCGGTGGTGTAGCGCGCGTCATTCACGACCGCCCGATTGGCCCATTTGCTCGGATTGGCGGTGTTGGTCCGCATCCAGTCCATGAAACGCAACACTTGGACCGGACCGAGGCGATCCAGGAAGCGCGGATCGAAGATCTGGGTTTTGTAGGTGGTTTCGTAGGCGATCGGGACGACATGGAAATTACGCAGATAGTTGCCAGTGTTGCGCGGGTCGGTCGCGCTTATTTTAATTTGCACATAGCCGTCGTGGCCGATGCGGATGACATCGCGGCCGGGTTTGGAATCGACGATCGCGGCGCCCAACGGATAGGTGATCGTGCCTTCGCCTTCGTACAGCACCACATAGTCGCCGCTGAAGTCCAATCGCGGATCGCCCAGCATGATCAAGGTCGAGATGCTGGTGAAGATCGGCGCATCGCTGGATTTGGGCAGCGAGCGGACCCATCCCCTGCTGTCGACGCTGATCAGATCATACTCCTCGGTGTCCCAGGCGTTCTTCGCGGTGCAGCCTGCGTCCGTGCCAACCACACATTGCGGAATCCACTCCCGCGACATCTTGAAAAAATCGAGCAAGACAAGGTCGTCGCTCCAATCCTCCAGGCTGTCGAGATTGACGCCCAGCGGGGATTGCGGCTCAGCGCCCAGAGGGCTCCCGGCCATCGCGCGGGGCGGACAGGCCATGCCAGCCAGGATCATCAAAAGTGCGAAACAAGCGATCAGCGAACGATAACGCATCGAACCCTCCACACTATCCGGCGCATCCCGCCGGTAGCCGATCATGCGGGGAGCGGCGCCGGCAGCGCGCCTGGGCGGCCGATCTCATCGATCGCAGCTGCCGTGCGGTCCCCGTTAATATGACGTCCGGGGCCGGCGATTTTGGACAGGGATCATTAATAAATCTCAAAATGCAGCGGCGGGCGGACCACAGAGCGCCTTGAGACAGGCGAGACACCCGCCGGTCCGAGCCAGCGCCCCGACTGGCGGGATCCCCATGGTGATCATCTGGTGGGAGGGCGGGGCGCGCCGGGGACCATGGCCGGATAGGAGCGCCGTAGGGGCGACAGGGCGGCGGGCCTGTGGCATACTCCAAGCAGACAAGATCCGTGCTTTTGGAGACAGGCCCATGCCAGCGCCCACCATTGTCATCATCGATGATGATCGCGACACACTGCGACTGTTCACATTAATGTTTGAGATGGCTGGCTACCAGGTGATCGCCGCGCAAAGCGCCGCCGAAGGACTGGCCTGCCTCCCCGATGCCCGAGCCGCCGCCGTGCTGTGCGACCTGCGCATGCCGGGGATGGACGGCCTGGATTTCTGCGCCGCCGTCCGCGCCGACCCGCGGCTGCGGCAGCTGCCGATCGTCCTGACCAGCGGCGCGTCGATGGGCGAGCCATCCTTGCCGGCCAACACCATCTTTGTCACCAAGCCGGTCGCGCAGCCGGCGCTCACGGCGCTGGTTGACGCCCATATCCGCGTCACCCGCCACACGCTGGCGCGGATGTAGCGCGGCCCATCCGGATCGAATCCCGGCGGCGCCGCCCGGCCGCCGCCCCAGGCCTCCCCGCCGCCAGGCGCCGACCCCGCCCCGCAGCTCCCTCCCATCTGGTACCATCGTTCGAGCTATGCCGAGCAAGCGGCAGATTGGCGTTCGGCATCCGCGAGCGCCGCCGCCGGCGCTGCGCGAATCTCGCCCCGAGCCGCCACAGCGGGCGCTGTTCCAATCTTCTTCCAACAATCCTGTGGTA
>DASWWB010001288.1:0-2614 GCA_036406115.1 Herpetosiphonaceae bacterium | reverse complement strand
CTCGGCGCCGGCCCGGTGACCGTCAGCGCGCCCGGCCTCGCCTGGAACGGCGCCGCCGACCTCGCCCCCGACCGGCCGCTGCGGATCGACCTGCCGGCCGCCATTCCCGCCGGCGCGCCCGTGACAATCGGCTGGGGCGGGGCGAGCGTGACGATCGCGGCGCCGTAGGGATTCATCAGTCGTCAGTCGTCAGTCATCAGTCGTCTGGGAGGCCGCCGGCGGCCTCCCAGCGCCCTCGCGTTGCGCGAAGCGGCGGGCTGTGATTTGATTGAGGGGACAGCGATCAGCGAGAGGGAAGACGGGCAATGTATCCGATTGAAGTCTTGCCGGCGGCGTTGGCGGAGCGCTCGCTCAGCCGGCGCCACATTTTTCTCGAGGCCACGCTGGCGGCGGAGGCGATCAGCTGGCTGGCGAGCCATGGCTGGGCGATCACCAGCTTGGAGACGCGCTACTTTGAATCGCATGGCGACATGGGCGGCTTCGAGGAAGGGCTGGATTGCGAGCCATGGCGGCGGGGCGAGCGGTGGGCCGATCACGCCCGGAGCGTGGCCGAAGCCTGCCTCCGCGAACTCTCCGAGCGCGAAATCCGCTTCGCCCGGGCGCCGGAGGGCGAGGGCCCCCCGCTCTATGTCAGGCTCGACGCCTGGCCGGCCAATCCCTACCTGGAGCAGATCAACGCCCTGCTGCTGCGCTATTTCCCGGGCATGGAGCGGATCGATCTCACCGCAGAGGCGACCGAGGCGCCGCTGCTGGCGGCCAATCTGCGCAGGGACACGCCCAGCTTCACCGAGGGCCAGAAAGTATATGTCCACAACCTGTCGTGGAACAACAAAGCGATGGTCGTTGGGCGCTACCGGCGCAAGCATCGCTGGATCTGCGGCTATTGCAACGCCGATCGCCTTGACAATTTCCGGCCCAAGATCGTCCGCGACCCGCATGTGATCGAGGCGCTGCGCCGCCGCGGAAGGGGCCGCCATCACATCAGTGCGCGGATTTTCCGGTGCTTCCTGCCGTTCCCGGCGGAGCCCAAGCTGCTATGAGCCGCGATTGTCTGACCGGCGCCTCGTCGCCCGGAGCGATAGGCGCCGATCAAATCCGGGCGGCTGCGGGCGGCTCACTCCAGCAGATGGGCGCTGTCGGCGCAGACGGCGGCGGCCCAGCGCCGCACATCGGCGCAGTAGTTCTCGGCGGTGTCGAGGCGCACGCCGGCGATCGTCTCGCCCCAGCGGATCTCAGCGACGGCGGCGAGCTTCGGGCCGCGGATCAGGCTGGGGCCTTTGCCGCCGCGCTGGGCCTCGTTGATCTCGCGGCGCCCCTCGGCCGGCGTGAGCCCGTCCAAAAAGCGGCCCAGCAGCTTGCGGGTGGCGAGCCAGCCCTCGCGCGAGTAGCGGTTGTGCTGGAGCATGAAGGCCGGCACGATCAGCTGGTGGACGGCATAGAACGCGGGCTGGGCCTGCTCCTCGGCCAGGCAGAGGCCGAAGTAGCTGTCGCAGTCCTGGCCGGCGGGCCACGGGGCGCCGCACTCGGGGCATTGATGGGTCATGGGGGGCTCCTTGGAGATTGGCTATCAGGTGTCAGCTGTCGACTATCAGGGGGATGGTCGCTGACAATCAATCATGGCATGAACCAGGAGCGCCGTCGTCAGTCGCCGGGGCCATCCCGCCCAAGCATTCCTCTGATAAGCCAAGAAGCCCCGGCAACGCATCCTGATAGCTGATAGCTGACAGCTCAATCCCCACATATGCTAGGATGCGCCCATCGCATCTCACGCAGCGAGAGGACACGACATGGACCAGCTCGAACGCTTCCGGGGCTGCCTGCTGGGCCTGGCGGCCGGCGACGCCGTCGGGACGACCCTGGAATTCACCACGCCGGGCAGCTTCGCGCCGATCAACGACATGGTCGGCGGCGGCCCGTTCCGGCTCCAGCCCGGCCAGTGGACCGACGACACCTCGATGGCGCTGTGCCTGGCCGAAAGCCTGATCGCCTGCCGCTCCTTTAACCCGGCCGACCAGATGTTGCGCTACGTGCGCTGGTACCGCCACGGCCACCTGAGCAGCACCGGCGTCTGCTTCGACATCGGCAGTACAACCAGCCAGGCCCTGATCAGCTTCGAGCGGACCGCCGAGCCCTTCAGCGGCCCGACCGGCGCCAAGACCGCCGGCAACGGCTCGATCATGCGGCTGGCGCCGGTGCCGATGTTCTACGCCAGCAGGCCGGAGCTGGCGATCCGGCGGGCCGCCGACAGCTCGCGCACCACCCACGGCGCCCGCGAGGCAGTCGACGCCTGCCGCTTCCTAGCCGGCCTCCTCGTCGGCGCGCTCACCGGCGCTAGCAAAGACGAATTGCTGGCGCCGGGCTACAGCCCCGTCCCCGGCCTGTGGGAGCGCGAGCCGCTGGCGCCGGCCATCGCCGAAGTCGCGGCGGGCTCCTACAAAGAGCGCCAGCCGCCCGAGATCGAAGGCAGCGGCTACTCCGTCCGCTCGCTGGAAGCAGCGCTCTGGGCCTTCCACTGGAGCGACTCGTTCGGCGAGGGCTGCCTGCTGGCGGTCAACCTCGGCCGCGACGCCGACACCACCGCCGCCGTCTACGGCCAGCTCGCCGGCGCCCACTA
>DASWWB010001287.1:0-1938 GCA_036406115.1 Herpetosiphonaceae bacterium | reverse complement strand
ACGAATCTTCTGGCCGGCAACGAACAGGCCAAGCGGCTGCACGAGCAAAGCTTCCTGTTGAGCGAATTCCTCGACCGGCAGGATGGCGATTTTCCCTTCCCGCAATTGCAGCGGCATGCGGTGGTGCATGGCCATTGCCATCACAAGGCGGTGCTGAAGATGGATGCCGAAACATCCGTCCTGAAGCGCCTGGGTCTCGATTTCGACGTGCTGGATGCGGGCTGCTGCGGCATGGCCGGCTCGTTCGGCTACGAGCGCGAGCACTACGCGCTGTCGCTGGCGATCGGCGAGCGGGCGCTGCTGCCGGCGGTCCGCGCTGCGCCGGACGCGCTCATCGCGGCGCCCGGCGTCTCCTGCCGCCAGCAGATCGCCCACGGCGCCGGCCGCCGGGCCTATCACCCGGCCGAGATCCTGGCGGCGCTGCTGCCGGACGGGAGCTGAGCGGCCGGCAGCGCCCGCTGCTTGCGCCAGAACCACCAGCCCAATCCGAGCCCCGCCAGCGCCAATCCGACGCCGAACTCATCGATCACGTAGGGCGAAAGCTCGGTCGGCGCCGTCAGCGGCGTGAACAGGGTTTGGATGAACACATTGTGGCAGGCGTGGAACAGCACCGCCGGCCAGACGCTGCCGCTCCGCAGCCGCAGCCATGCCAGCGGGAAGCTGACGCCGATCACCAGGATCGTGAAGCAGATCATGCCGAACCAGCGCGGCGCGCCGGCGTTGTTGTACTCGAAAAACAGGACCGCCGGGTAGTGCCAGAGCGCCCAGATGCCGCCGCTGATCAGCGCCGTGGCCCCGAACGAATAGCGCTTCGCCAGCTCGGGCACCAGCAGGCCGCGCCAGCCCAGCTCCTCGCCGAAGGCCGACAGGCAGGACACGGCCACGCCGAGGGTGGCGGTCCGCAGCGCGTAGCCGATCAGAAAGAGCCCCGGCGCCTGGCCCGGCACCGACGGCTGGTAGCCCGCCGAGTCGGCCAGCGCCTGGGGCGAGAAACGGCCGGCGCCGCTCAGCCAGGCCAGGGCGTAGACCGCCAGCCCGTAGGCGAGCGGCAGCCAGTAGCCGGCCGCCAGCGTCTTGAGCGGGCCGAGCTGCCAGCCCAGGCCTCCCACCCGCCGCTCGAACGCCGCCTGGGTGAGGAGCGCCGCCAGCCCCGGGCTGAGCATCAGGCCCAGCGCAAAGATTTCGCGGGGCTCGGGGCCGATCACCATGGCGTAGCAGATCGCGCTGAACAGCGTCGTGAGAGCTAAAAATGTTGCGGTCTTGGCCGCGGATCGAGAGATGTTCATCGCAGACTCCTCGGCGGCCCGGGCGCTTCCCGGGCCGCGCTATGCAGATTGATTCAGCGGAACGATTGAATCAGGCCGGAGCCCGCGCCCATGTCGGCCGCAGGCTCCGGTCGGGCCGTCAGTCGGCGCGCAGCTGGGCGAGCGGGCGGCGGCGGGCCGGCCCCCAGGCCACGGCGAGGGCGCAGCAGACGGCCAGGGCGATCGAGAAGCCGATCATCCCCGCCGCCAGCCCCGGCCGCAGCGCCAGCCCCGCGTCGTCCTCCAGCCGGTTGACGAGCCGCACGGCGACGGCGACGGCCGCCATGCCCGCCCCGCCGGCCAGCAGGCCGAGGATGGCGTTTTCCAGCGCGATCAGCAGCAGCAGGCTGGCGCTCGGGTAGCCGACAGCCTTGAGGATGCCAAGCTCGCGCCGCCGCTCGACCATCGCCAGGCCGACAGTGTTGGCGATCAGCACGCCGCCAGCCACGCAGGCCAGCCCGGCGGTCGCCACGACGAAGGCCAGCAGCGCCGCGAAGACCCGCATGAACACTTCGTTGACCTGGGCTTGGTTGTAGATCAGCGCGCCGGGCAGGGCGGCGTTGAGCGCGGCGGTGGCCTCGCCCAGCCGCTCCGGCGGCAGCTCCAGCTCGTAGGTGACCGCCGCCTGCGCCCC
>DASWWB010001286.1:0-1606 GCA_036406115.1 Herpetosiphonaceae bacterium | reverse complement strand
CGTCGGCATCGACGATCTGGTGCTTCAGCCGCTGGCCTCCGGCGCCGCCGTCCTCACCGAGGAGGACAAGAACCGCGGCGTGGTGCTGGTCGATATCGGCGGCGGCACGACGGATATCGCAATTTTCATCCAAGGCGGGATCTGGCACACGGTGGTGCTGCCGATCGGCGGCTCGCACTTCACCAACGATCTGGTCTATGTGCTGCACACGCCCCACAACACCGCCGAATACCTCAAGCTCAAGTACGGCTCGGCCCTGGCCGAGGAGCCCGCCGACGAGGTCTCGGATCAGATCGACACCGACACGTTCTCGCCCGGCGAGCGCCAGCAGGTCTCGCGCTATCTGCTCAACCAGATTTTGCAGTCGCGCGCCGAGCAGCTGATCGAGATGCTGGGCGCCGAGATCCGCCGCTCCGGCTACGAGGGCCTGCTGCCGGCCGGCATCGTCCTGACCGGCGGCTCGGCCCAGCTGCCCGGCCTGGAGGACCTGACCCGCGATATCCTGGGCATGCCGGTGCGCGTCGGCGTCCCCAGCAACCTGACCGGCCTGGCCGAAGCGATCGACTCGCCGCCCTACGCGACCGGCGTCGGCCTGGTGCGCTGGGGTTTGCGCCACGGCATGGGCGGCGGCGGCTCGAACGCCGCGGCCCAGCAGTCGGGCGCCAACTGGCGGCAGACCTACGATCGCTTCAAAATGTGGTTGCGTGAATTTTTACCCTGACATAGCACGACGCGAGGGCATGCGGCGCGGCGTCGCCCACCCGGTCCCCGTTACGGAGGCACACGATGGATTTTGGCAACAATCTCTTGGAAAATTTCGCTCAAATCAAGGTGATCGGGGTCGGCGGCGGCGGTTCCAACGCGGTCGACCGGATGATTGAAGCCGGGCTGCAGGGCGTCGAGTTCATCACCGTCAACACCGACGCCCAGGCGCTCATCCACTCGTCAGCCATGCGCGTCCGCATTGGCGATAAGCTGACCCGCGGCCTCGGCTCCGGCGGCAACCCGGTCATCGGCCAGAAGGCCGCCGAGGAGACCCAGGATCAGCTCGAAGACGTGCTCAAGGGCTCGGATATGATCTTCATCACCGCCGGCATGGGCGGCGGCACCGGCACCGGCGCCTCGCCTGTCATCGCCGGCATCGCCCAGGAGCAGGGCGCCCTCACCGTCGGCGTGGTGACCCGGCCCTTCTCCTTCGAGGGCAATCACCGGCGCAAGGTCGCCGAGTCCGGCATCGAGCAGCTCAAGCCCAGCGTCGACGCGCTGATCGTGGTCCCCAACGACCGCCTGCTCCAGATCGCCAGCAAGAACACCAAGGTCCAGGAAGCCTTCCGCATGGCCGACGATGTGCTGCGCCAAGGTATCCAGGGCATCTCGGATCTGATCACCAACCGCGGTTTGATCAACCTGGACTTCGCCGATGTCAAGACGATCATGTCGCAGCAGGGCACCGCGCTCATGGCGATCGGCTTCGGCGCCGGCGACAATCGCATGATCGACGCCGCCAATATGGCGATCTCCTCGCCGCTGCTGGAGATTTCGATCGACGGCGCCAAGGGCGTGCTGTTCAACGTCACCGGCGGCGAGGACCTGGGCCTGCTCGAGG
>DASWWB010001285.1:0-2947 GCA_036406115.1 Herpetosiphonaceae bacterium | reverse complement strand
GCGGACGCCATCCAGGCCGGCTATGTCAAGCAGGCCGCCGCGCCGCGCGACGGGCGCCGGCGAGAGCTGCGGCTCACCGCCGCCGGGAGCGAGCTGCTGGAACACGCGCGGCGCCACCAGCGCGCCCAGTTCGATCAGCTCACCGCCGGCTGGAGCGCCGCCGAGCGCCGCGCATTCGCCCGGCTTTTCGCGCGCTTCGCCGCCGCCGCGCTGGCCGGGGAAGATTGAGCCGGCGCAGCCTGGCCGAAGGATCAGGGCCTGATGCAGCCGCAGGCGGGTCCGCGCGGCGGCGGGCCGCCGTAGACTCGGGACCGGCCGCGCCCATCTCGCGCCGCCACGCGCCGTCAGGAGGCCCGCATTGAGCATCACCATCGACCATATCGTCATTCCCGCCAGCGACCACGAGGAGTCCGCCCGGTTTTTCGCCCGCGTCATGGGCCTGTCCTACGACGGGCCGGACCGCCACTTCGCACCGGTGCGGGTGAGTGACACCTTCACCCTGCTGTTCCTGCGGGCCGAGCAGGTCCAGCCCTACCACTTCGCCTTCCACGTCAGCGAGGAGCTGGTCGGCGCGATCGCCGGGCGGCTCGCCGAGGCCGGCATCGCCTACGGCAACGACCCGCGCGACCACGCCAACATGCGGACGGACCACCCGTTCGGCGGGCAGGGCCTGTTTTTCCTCGACCCCGACAACCACCTGATCGAAGTCATGACCGTCGTCCGGCCGCACTGAGCCGGCTGAACGCCAGCGGGGCCGCCAGCATCATCTGGCGGCCCCGCTGCGATTCGCTTGGCGGCGCCTAGGTCAGCGCGCCGTAGGCGATCAGCGTGACGAGCTGATAGATCGCGGGGACGGCGCCCATCGCCAGCAGCTGCGTGCCGTGCCAGCCGTACAGCCCCTCCCAGAGGCCGGCGGTGAGCAGGAACGACCAGATCGCGGCGCCGAACCAGAGCAGGGCTGGCAGGATGGGCACGCCGAGCAGCAGCAGGAGCAGCGCCAGCACCAGCACCAAGAAGCGCGGCAGCTGGATGAGCGGGTAGAGATAGAACGGCCTGGCCTTGTGGGCGTCGTCGTCCTGGTTGTTCTCCAGCACCTGGGCCAGCATCGAGGCCAGCGGCCACTCGATCAGGCAGAAGACGAAAAAGGCGAAGGCCGTGGCGATCCGGCTCGGCGAGGGCGGCAGCCCCTGGTTGACCAGCAGCTCGACCAGCAGCATCACGGTCGGCACGCCGGCGACCCAGAGCATGGGATGGCCGGATTGAATCACGCGGTTGAAATCAAAGCGCGTGGTGTTCTCGTCGCGGGAGGCGGCGGCGAGCAGCCGGTCGATCGCGTCGCTGGGCTTGAACAGCAGGCGCAGCAGCCAGGCGGGCGCGTCCTCGACCAGCAGCCCGTCCTCCGTCTCGGCCTGGCGCTGGCCGCGGGCCACCTCCAGGACAATCTGCTGGAGCAGCGGCTCGAAGGTGCTGAGCGCCGAGGTCAGCAGCACGCCGCGCGACTGGTTGCCCTCGAACAGGAACGACGAGGCGCGGTGGATGCCCTTGAGCACCCGGTTGGTGGTCTGGATCAGCACCACGTGGTTTTTTTCGGAGAGATCGGCCGATTTCACCGCCGTGATCTCGTTCCAGGGCACCAGCAGCCAGCGGTTGAAGTAGCGCACCGCCAAGCCCTGGGGCCGCGACTCGACATCGGGCAGGATGTTGCGGATCACCATCAGCAGCGGGAACATCAGGCCGAGGATGAGCAGGGCCGAGACCGGCAGCCACCAGGTCGCCGCGCTCTCGGGCAGGCTTGACGCGAAGAAACTGGAGCTGCGGAGGGCCGGGATGGCGCGGCCGAGGAACTGGCGGAACACATCGAGGGCGCGGAGCAGGCCGAACAGGGCCAGGACCGCCGTGAAGCCGAAGACCAGCGAGCGGATGCGCTGCGGGTAGGTCGACATGATCGTCGTCGAGTGGCCGGGCTGGGCGGTGCGGGCGGCCATCTCGGCGCGCGACACATACTCCTGGTCGGTCTTGGAGCGCCGGCTGAAGAAGCCGGCCGGGCTGAGCAGCAGCTGGAACAGCGGCGACGCCGAGCGCTCATCCAATCGAACCGGCGGCTTGTTGACCTGGCGCGCCACCGAGTCCAGCTCCTGGAGCAGCGTCGAGACCAGGGGCTCGAAGTTGCTGACCGCCGAGGTGATCAGGAAGCCGCGCATAAAGGTGAGGCGGTAGAGCGCGCTGTAGAAGCGGTGCCAGCCGGTCAGGGCCTTGTTGTCGGTTTGCATCAGCAGCACGAAGCGCTCGCCGGCCAGATCCTCGGTCACCCGCAGGCCGCGGATCTGCTCCCAGCCGATCGGCAGCCAGGAATTGCTCCACTCGATAAGGATGCCCCGGCTGCTGGTGCGGATCGTCGGGAAGAAATTGCGCAGGAACAGCACGAACAGCAGGGTCAGCGCCAGCCAGAGCAGTGGGCCGACCAGATCGCCGAGCGAGTCCGGCCGCGGCCCGGGGCGGTCGATCTGGCGGATGATCGTGCGCAGCAGCCCGGGGCCGACATCGACATTCGGATTGAGATTGACGCCTTCCCAGGCGTAGCGCAGCGCATCGCGGCCGAAGCGGATCATCGCAAGCAGCGCCAGCGCGGTCGAAAGCAGCTCAAAGGGGATTCGATAGCGGCGGGGATAGCGATGCACCTGCTCCATCGTGGCAATGGACATTCGGTCCTCCCAGGCTGTGCAATCCGACGGTGTCGGGCGAGTCTGAAGCGTAGCCTGGCCGCTGGGTGTCGGTGGGGCGGAAAACTTCGGGTATCATAGGCCAGGCGCGAGCACGCCAGATGATAGCATAGATTGCCCGCCCTCAATGTCGAAGGAGCCCAGAACCCATGAACACTGCTTTTGCGCGGCGCGGCGCCGCCCTCTTGCTGATGGTCAGCCTGGCGCTGGCCGCCTGCGGCGAAGCG
>DASWWB010001284.1:0-4778 GCA_036406115.1 Herpetosiphonaceae bacterium | reverse complement strand
AGTCGAAGTGACCGGGGTATTGGTCGGCGTCGACGTATTAGTTGGCGTGACGGGCGTGTTAGTCGGCGTCGATGTGTCAGTTGGCGTGACGGGCGTGTTAGTCGGCGTCGACGTGTTGGTGGGCGTAACGGGCGTATTGGTCGGCGTCGACGTATCAGTGGGCGTGACCGGTGTGTTGGTCGGCGTCGACGTGCTGGTGGGCGTGACCGGTGTGTTGGTCGGCGTCGACGTGTTGGTTGGCGTGACCGGTGTATTGGTGGGCGTCGACGTGCTGGTGGGTGTGACCGGGGTGTTGGTCGGCGTCGACGTGTCAGTGGGCGTGACGGGCGTGTTGGTTGGCGTGACGGGCGTGTTGGTCGGCGTCGCCGTGCTGGTTGGCGTCGCGGTGGCGACGGGCGGGCGGGCGACGGCCCAGGGCGAGAGCGCGGTGACATTGGCGCGGGTGACGCTGACGGCGTCGCGGCTGGCGGCGGCGCAATCCCAGCTGCCGCCGGCGTAGCGGCAGGCGGTCTCGGCGCCGGTGGCGGTCAGGCGCAGGGGCAGCGTCAGGTCGAGGCTGAACCCGCTGGCCGGGGCGCCGGCGGCAGTGGTGCCGCGAATCTCCCAGAAGGCGCCGGTCTGGAGGTCGGCGGTGGCGGCGGGGTGGCTGCGGTCGGAGCGCTGGATGCTGACGCAATCGAGCGTGCCCTTGGTCCGCAGAGTGATCGTCACCGGGAGGTTGGCGGGATAGAAGGTGGCGGGGACATTGACGGCGAGCCCGCACGCGCCGACGGCGGCGGTCCACTGGCTGAAGCGGCTGGCTTTTTTGCCGCCGGCCGTGCCGAAATCGCCGGCTACGGTCAGCCGCCCGTCGGCGCCGAGGGCCAGGGCTCGGACATACTGATTGAGGCCGGCGCCAAGCGGCTGCCACTGGCCGCCGTTCCAGCGCGCGATGTATCTGGCGGGGCCGGTGCCGGCCAGGTTGAACTCGCCGCCGGCGTACAGGCTGCCGTCGCTGCCGGCCGCCAGCGCCCGCACTGGGTCCAGCGTGCCGTCGCCGAGCGGCGACCAGGCGGCGCCGCTCCAGCGCGCGATGAAGGCAGCGGTGACGCCGCCGGCGCTGGTGAAGGCGCCGCCGGCGTAGAGCGCGCCGTCGGCGCCGAACGCCAGCGCCGAGACCTGCTGGTTCATGCCGGAGCCGAGCGGCAGCCACTGGCCGCCGCTCCAGCGCGCGATGTAGTTGGCGGGCTGGCCGCCAGCGGTGGCGAAGTCGCCGCCGGCGTAGAGCGTGCCGTCCGGCGCCACCGCCAGGGCCGTCACATCTGCGTCGGTGCCGGCGCCGAGCGCGTGCCACTGGCTGCCGTCCCAGCGCGCGATGTTGTTGGCGGGCTGGCCGCCAGCGGTGGCGAAGTAGCCGCCGGCGTAGAGCGTGCCGTCCGGCGCCACCGCCAGCGCGCGAACGGTCCCGTCCGTACCGGAGTCGAGCGGGTGCCATTGGCTGCCGTCCCAGCGCGCGATGCTGTTGGTGGTGGTGAGGCCGGCGCTGGCGAAGAAGCCGCCGGCGTACAGGTCGCCGCCCGGCGCCGCCGCCAGCGCCAGGCCCGGCCCAGCGAGACCGGCGCCGAGCGGGTGCCAGGCGGTGCCGTCCCAGCGCGCGATGTTGTTGGCGCGCAGGGGGCCGGCGGCGGCGAAATCGCCGGTCGCGTAGACACTGCCGCCGCTGGCGGCGAGCGCGTGGACGGTGCCGGTCAGACCCTGGCCTGCGGCGGCGCTGTCAAGGCTGTCCCAGGCGGCGCCGTCCCAGCGGGCGACGTAGCGGGTCGGCGCCGGGAAAGACTCGGTGAAGGTGCCGCCGGCGTACAGAGCGCCGCCTGCTGCGGCGAGCGCCCGGACGCTGCCCTCGATGCCGCTGGCCATCGCGTGCCACTCCTCCCCGTCCCAGCGGGCGATGCGGCTGGTCGGCACGCCGCCGGCCTGGGAGAGATTGCCGCCGATGAAAAGATCGCCGCCTGGCGCCACGGCGAGGGCGTAGACAAAGCCGTTGGCGCCGCCAAGCCCGTGCCACTCCATCCCGTCCCAGCGCGCGATGAAATTGACGATCTGGCCGCCGGCCCGGCCGAAGCCGCCGCCAACATACAGGCTGCCGTCAGGCCCCAATGCCAGCGCCGCGACGACGTTGCTGGTGCCGTTGCTGGCGCCGGAGCCGAGCGAGAACCACTGGCCGCCGCTCCAGCGCGCGACGTAGTTGGCGGGCGTGCTGCCAGCAGTGGCGAAGTCGCCGCCGGCGTAGAGCGTGCCGTCCGGGGCCGCCGCCAGGGCCGTCACGCCTCCGTCGGTGCCGGAGCCGAGCGCGTGCCACCGGCTGCCGTCCCAGCGCGCGATGTTGTTGGCGGGCTGGCCGCCGGCGGTGGCGAAGTAGCCGCCGGCGTAGAGCGAGCCGTCCGGCGCCACCGCCAGGGCGGTGACGAATCCATCAATGCCGGCGCCGAGCGCATGCCACTGGCTGCCGTCCCAGCGCGCGATGTTGGCGACCGGCGTGCCGCTGGCCCAGCTGAAGCCGCCGGCGGCGTAGAGCGAGCCGTCCGGCGCCGCCGCCAGGGCTTGCACCGCGCCGTTCACGCCGTCGCCCAGCGGCGACCAGGCGCTGCCGTTCCAGCGCGCGATGTAGTTGACGGTCGCGCCGCTGGCGTACAAGAAGTCGCCGCCGGCGTAGAGCGCGCCGTCGGCGCCGATCGCCAGCGCATCGGCCGGGCCGCTCAGGTCATGGCTGCCGAAGCCGGCGGCCCAGTTTTCGTCGCCCGGGGCGAGCGGCGGCGGGACGGGCGGGTTGGCGGCCGAGGCGCCGGCTGCCGGGCCGCGCAGCGCGAATCCGATCAACAGCAGCGCCAGGACGAGCCCCAGCGCCAGCGGACGGGCGGGTGATGGTCGGTTCATAGCTTCGGGTTCTCTCTCTACACGATGCGGATGCTGTCGCCGCGACTCTCAGGCGGCGCTACGATGCCGACTGACTCTAGCATACGCCGCCGCTTCCGGCAATCCCGGCTCCGCCAAACGATGGATTGTCAACTAACGTGAGTTGCGTTAGTATATCTCTGCGCCGCCGGCGGCTGCGTCAGCGCCCGGCGCGACCATTCAGAGAAAGGCACAACCTATGGCGCTCTTTCATGAGTCGCTGATCGACGAGATCGCCGCGCTGGTCCGCCAGCGCTACCATGATTTGGGCGTCGCCCTGGGCGAGCAGCCGCCGCCCGGCGACGCCGACGACTATTATTCGCTGCGCGGCGATCTGCGGCTGCTGATCGCCGTGGCCAACGGCGGGTTCATGCGCACCGACAGCCAGCTGCTGCTCGTCGAGCAGGCGCTGGCCCGGCTGCTCGGCCTGCTGCTGGGCAATCCGCTGGGCGGGACGGCCTCGTTTCCCGAGGATTTCTGGGAGACCGACCTGGGGATCGTGATCTTGCGCGTGCGCTGGTGGGTGCATAGCGACGATCTGATCACGATCAGCAACGCGGCGGCCCTGGCCTTCGGCGAGAACACCCAGGCCAACCGGATGCGCATCGCCAGGGCGATCGACAAGGGGCTGCTGGACTGGGTCCCCGATCCCTCGGTCTCCAATCAGCAGCAGAACCGGCGCGTCCTGCGCCCGCAGGTCGAGCGGATGCGCGAGCTGAGCCGGCTGCCGGAGTAGCGCCGCCGCCCATCCATCCCATCTCATCCGCGGCTCGCGGCTCGCGAGCCGCGGATGAGATGCGCCCTGCGCCGCCGGAGCCCCCTGCCCGCCACTCGAAGGAGCATTGCCATGACCGCACCCGACCGACCGCCGACGGCCGCCGAGCTTGGCCTGATGGCCGGCTTCCCGCCGCCGCCCGACAAGCTCGTGACCCGCGCCAACCAGTTCCACGCGCCCTTCAACCGCTGGAGCTTCCAGAACGAGGAAAAGCTGAACCCCGGCGCCGATGTCTGGCGGGGCGACGGGCCGGTCGCCGGCTTCGAGGCGGCGCCGCGCGACCTCGACGCCCTGCCGTTCGAGACGGTGGCCGGCGGCCCCTCAACCTTCGGCGCGATGATCGAGCGCTCCTACACCGACGCCATCGCCGTCGTCCATCGCGGCGCCGTGATCTACGAGCGCTATCTCAACGGCATGCAGCCGCAGACCCGCCACGCCTGGGCCTCCGGCAGCAAATCGGTGACCGGGACGCTGGCGGCGCTGCTGGCCGCCGAAGGGCTGATCGACCCGGCGGCGCCGCTCGCCGAGTATGTGCCCGAGCTGGCGGGCGGCGGTTTCGCCGGGGCGACGGTGCGCCAGCTGATGGACATGACGACCGCGCTGGCTTTTTCCGACGACTACGGCGACGAGCGGGCCGACACTTGGCGCTACACCGTGGCGATGGGCCTGCTGCCGCCGCCCGGAGGCTACGCCGGCCCGGCCAACATCTATGAGTTCCTGCCGACGCTGCGCCAGGACGGCGCCCACGGCGAGCGCTTCGCCTACGTCACGCCCAACACCGACGCGCTGGCCTGGGTGATCCGCCGCGCGACCGGCCGGCCGCTGGCCGAGCTGCTCCAAGAGCGGATTTGGGAGCCGCTGGGCGCCGAGCGCGACGCACTGTGGCTGGTCGACGCCGCCGGCGCCGAGTCCGCGGGCTCGGGCCTGGTCTCCACGCTGCGCGACATGGCCCGCTTCGGCCAGCTCATGCTTCAGCGCGGCGCCTGGCGCGGCCGGCGGCTGCTGCCCGAGGCCGCGGTGGCCGACATCGAGGCCGGCGGCGACCGCGAGGCCTTCGCCCGCAGCGCGGCGG
>DASWWB010001283.1:0-5765 GCA_036406115.1 Herpetosiphonaceae bacterium | reverse complement strand
GCAGGCGCCCGTCGCCGAGCGGGGCGAGGAGCCGCGTCCCCGCCAGCAGGCGAATCCCGGCAGCCTGGGCGGCGGCGAACACCCGGCCCGCCTCGGCGCTCGGCGCCTGCTCCGCGCCGCCGCGCCAGATCTGGCCGCCGGGCAGCGGGTTGTCGTCGAGAAGCGCGACGGACGTGCCTCTGCTGGCGGCAGCGGCGGCGGCGGCCAATCCGGCGGGACCGGCCCCGGCCACCGCGATATCGAAACGCAGCTCGTTCATTCTGTCTCCACCTGCATGCCGTCGCGGCAGACAACCTGGCAGCTCAGCTGGTGCGGCAGGCCGTCGATCCGCGCCCGGCACTCGTAGCAGACGCCCATCCCGCACAGCGGCGCCCGCGGCGATCCGCTCGGCGAACGGCGCCAGGCCGCGACACCGGCCAGCGCAATCGCCGCCGCCACCACGCTGCCGGCAGGCGCCGCCACCGCGCTGCCGTTCACCGTCAGCGTCACCTCGCCCTGATTGCGGCGCTCAGACATCGGCGGCCTCCTGTCCCATCAGCCTGGCGGGCAGATAGGGCTCGATTGGAATCGCCGGCGCCCGGCCGAGAATCTGGGCCGCCAGCAGATGGGCGGTCGCCGGCGCCGTCGTGATGCCAAGGCCCTCGTGGCCGGTCGCCAGCCAGACGCCGGGGCGGCCGGGCAGCGGACCGACAAGCGGCAGACCGTCGGGCGTGGCGGCCCGCACGCCAGTCCAGACCCGCAGGCACGACAGGCGCTCCAGGCCGGGCATGTACTCCTGGGCGCGGCGCAGCATCTCCGCCAGCAGGGGATAGTCAATCTGGCGATCCTGGCGATCGTACTGGCGCGACGAGCCGATCAGCAGCTGGCCGTTGGGGCGGGGCTGGACATTGAAGGCGACCGAGTCGCCCTCGGCGGCGTGGGCGTTTTTGATGTAGCCCAGCTCGATCAGCTGGTGGCGGGCGAAGCCGGAGTAGCGGTCGGTGATCGCCAGATGGCCCTTCTTGGGGCGGATGGGAACGCCGGGCGCCAGCTCAGCCGCCACGGCCCCGGTGGCGATCACCGTCAGCCGGGCGCCGACAAACCTGCCGTCGCTCAGAGTCACGCCGCAGTCGGCGAGGCTGGCGACGGTGCCGCGCAGCACCAGGGGCGGCGCCGCGCCTCCGTCCTCCAGCAGCAGCGCGGCGGCGCGGGGCGGATAGATCACGCTGTCGCCCGGCACCAGCAGGCCGCCGGCCAGGCCCGGGCGCAGCTCCGGCTCGCGGGCGTAGAGCGCCCCCGCGCCCAGGATCTCGCTGGCGATGCCGGCATCGGCGTAGACCGCCCGCTTGGCCTCGACCGCCGCCAGCTCCTCGTCGTCGGCGGCGACCCAGAGCGTGCCGCAGCGATCGTAGTCGCAGCGCTCCGGCGCCGCGCCGGCCAGCCCGTCCCACAGCGTTTGCGAGAAGCTGGTCAGCAGCAGCTGGGCCGGGCTGTCGTCCATCGCCACCAGGTGGCCCATGCTGGCGGCGGTCGCGCCGCTGCCGACGGCGTCGCGCTCGACCAGCGCCACCCGCAGCCCGGCCCGGGCCAGCTCGCGGGCGCAGGCGGCGCCGACAATCCCGGCGCCGACGATCAGCGCGTCGAACGGCTCAGCCACCGCTGATGCCCCAGCGGAACGGGTCGCGGTCGTCGCAGAGCAGCGTGCCGGCCAGGGTCACGAAGGCCCGGCCGGTGATGCTCGGGCGCACCTCGCCGGCTTCGAGCCGGTAGCTGGCCTCGAAGCGGCTGCCGATGATGCTCTCCTGGACCCAGGGCGCGCCGGGCGCCAGCTTGCCGTCGGCGGCCAGGCAGGCCAGCTTGGCGCTGGTGCCGGTGCCGCAGGGCGAGCGGTCGTAGGCCTTGCCGGGGCAGAGCACGAAGGAGCGGCTGTCGGCGCCAGCGGCGCCGGGCGCGAACAGCTCGACGTGGTCGATCAGCGCGCCGCCGGCCCCGGTGACCCCGTCCCGCTCCAGCGCCTGGCGGACCCGCCAGCTGAAATCCGTCAGCTCCTCGACCCGCGCCAGCGCCAGCTCCTGGCCGTGGTCCTCGACCAGGAAAAACCAGTTGCCGCCCCAGGCCACGTCGCCGGTCACCGGGCCGTGACCCTCGACCTCGACGCGCACGGCGCGGGCGTGGCGACGGCTGGCGACATTGCGGACCGTCACCCGGCCGTCGGGATGGAGCAGCGCCGCCACCACGCCGACCGGCGTCTCGACCAAGTGCTCGCCGGGCGCGATCCGGCCCAGGTGGGCCAGGGTTGCGATCAGGCCGATCAGGCCGTGGCCGCACATGCCGAGGTAGCCGACATTGTTGAAAAAGATCACGCCGGCGGCGCAGCCCGGCGCGGCCGGCGGGCAGAGCAGGGCGCCGACCAGCACATCGGAGCCGCGCGGCTCGTTGACGACGGCCGAGCGCAGCCAATCGGCCTCGGCGCGCAGCCGCTCCAGCTGCCCGGCGACGCTGCCGCCGCCAAGCTCGGGCGCGCCGGCGAGCACAACCCTGGTCGGTTCGCCGGCGGTGTGGGAGTCGATGATCTCAAGTGTTTTCATGCCGCCAGCATAGCGCGGCCGGGCCGGCTTGTCTTGTATAATCGCGCCGTGTTTGATGCCGATTTCCGCACAATCAACCGCCAGCGGCTCGCCCGGGCGATGGCCGATCCGCTCGTCGCCGAGCTGCTGTTCGACCAGCTGCCCGACGTGGTGTTTTTCGTCAAGGACGCCGGCGGGCGCTACGCCGTGGTCAACCGCACGCTGATGCGGCGCTGCGGATGCCGGCGCAAAAGCGAGCTGATCGGCCGCTCGGCCGCCGATGTCTTCCCGGCGGAGTTCGGGGCCGGCTACGCGGCGCAGGACGCCTATGTCATCGCCCAGGGCCGCCCGATCCACGATCGGCTTGAGCTGCACCTGTACCCCGACCGGACCCGGGGCTGGTGCCTGACCCACAAGCTGCCGCTGCGCGACGGCGACGGCCCGGTGATCGGCCTGGCCGGGATCTCCTACGATCTGCGCCTGCCCGACACCGCCAACCCGGCCTATCAGCGGGTCGCGCAGGTCATCGAGCGCATCCGCACGGGCTACGCCGAGCCGCTGAAGCTGGCTGTTCTCGCCAGGGAAGCGCTTATGTCAATCGCGCAGCTTGAGCGCTATGTCCAGCGCATCCTCGGCCTCACCCCCAAGCAGCTGATCATCAAAACCCGGCTCGAAGCCGCTGCCACCCTGCTGGAGCGGGACCGGCCAGTCGCCGAGATCGCCGCCGCCTGCGGCTACGCCGACCACAGCGCGTTCTCGCGCCAGTTCAAGGCGGCCGTCGGCGTGGCGCCAAGCGAGTACCGGCGGGTCGTGCGCGCGGGGCGCGGCGACTAGCCCCGCGCCGCCGGCGCGCACACTCCGCCCGGGCCGTCACTGGAGCCCGAACGCCTGGGTCCAGTAGTGGTGATAAGGGCCGAAGCGATCGGCGGGATCATAGGCGTAGCCCACGCCGATCGCGCGAAACTGACAGTTGAGGATGTTAGCGCGGTGGCCGGGGCTCGCCATCCAGGCCGCCACGACCTGCTCGGGCGTGGCCTGGCCGGCGGCGACATTCTCCGCGCCGAACAGGAACCCCGGGTAGCCGGCCGCCGCAGCCCGCTGCTCGGGCGTCGAGCCGTCGGAGCCGGTGTGGCTGAAGAAATCGTGATCGGCCATATCCTGGCTGTGGTGACTGGCCGCCGCGCTCAGCTCCAGGGAGTGGTTGAGCGCGCGGCAGCCGGCGGCCGCCCGCCGCTGGTTGGTGAGCGCGATCACCTGGGCCGGGAACGAGGCCGCCGGTGGCGGGGCGATCGTCACCACCGGGACGTAGGCGCGGTAGGGCCGCGGCGGGACAGGCGGCGGAGGGCCGCTCGCCGGGGTCGACGCGGCGCGGACAGGCGCATCCCGCCCGCCGCGCCCGCCGCCGAGACCAAGGCCGCAGGCCAAAACCGCAAGCAGCAACCAGCGTCGCATCGCCGTCTCCTTTCACGAAGCGCCGCGCCGACTCCGATGGCCGGCGCGGCGCGCTCATTCAGCGACCGACGAAGACCAAACAGAGAACGGCGAAAAGCTCCAGCCAACGACTGCGGTTCATCACGCACCTCCACTTCGCACCAACAGCCGCGACGAGACCGGCGAAGCTGCGGGGCAGACGAAAGCGATGGTTTTGCGCAAAACCGAGGGGAACGGGACGGGGCGACTTGGCGGGAGAACCGCGTTGCGGGGCGGTGACTCCCCCTATTCCTCACTCACAGGTACTATACGCGGGGGGACTTTTGGCGGGAAGGGCTGTCGATCCTCATCCGGACACGCTCTTTTTCCCAGTAAATCTTCACTCAAACGGCTATGTGTCGTAAAAACGGATGTTACAGTTCATGGTATGGTTTTTGTGCGCCGCATCGGAATGCCATGCATATGGTTGAGTTTATTTATAAATTCATGATATTAATTAACAGAAATACATCAGATCAGATTATTTTTTTCAATCTTTTTATGATTATACATGTGAATCATAAAGATCGTGCATGTGCATCATTCTTTCTATCGTAACAAAACGGTCGGGAATTCACAGCCATCGCCGCAGATCGCAGGATTCGGCATTCGCATAACCCGGGCATATCGCCAGCGATGAGGGCGATAAACGGCGGCAACCGTCACGGGCGATCCGCATCGCCGCCATAGATCAGCCGCATATCCGGCGCCTCCGTGCAATACAGATGAACCCAGATGTAGGCATGCTGGAACAGCGCCGCCGCCAGCGCCGCGCGCGAGCCGGTCAAAAATGCGAGCGCCCAGAAGATGAGAAAGGCGAACGAATACATCGCATTCGAGCTGTACTTGAACATTCCTGCGCGTACAAGCGGCAGCTCGCGATAGCGTTGGCGGAAATGGTCCCCGCCCAGCGCCCGCCGGACGCCGAAATGCTTTCCGACCGACCAGCCCGTAGCGAGCGCGGGAAGCAGCAGGCAGGCGCCGATCAGACTCTGCCAGCCGCGGATCGCATCCAGCGAGCCCGCGTCGGCGAGGCCGAGGGCGAGGGTCAGCAGCGGGCGCAAGAGGAGGAGCGGGAAAAACAAGCAGCCCCAGACCGCCAGATCGCGCCGGCCGAACAGGCGCGTGAACAAGGAAAACACCAGCTGGGCGCGGAAAACAAACCAGCCGAGCACCTGGTGCAGCACCGCGACCGCGATAACAGCATAAAACCACGTCCTATCGGCGACGCCCAGCCAGCTGGAGCCGTCCAGCGCCGGGGCGGCCACCGCGACCGCCCCCGGCAGCAGTCCCGCCAGGAGCAACGCATGCTGGATTTGGCCTTCGCCCATAAAGCGGATCGGGGGCGTTTTCACGTCGAACCTCCCTTGGTGTGGCGGTATCGTGCTTTTCAGCGGCTTTGCGCCTATCATAGGGCGCCCGGGCGGAACCGGCAAGGATACAATTCGGCCATGGTGTCGCACATTTGGAAGACTGAGGTAACCCCCATGCCATCGCATACGATCGAGCCGCAGGAGGAGATCGCGGAGCGCTTCGGCGTCCGGCTGGCAGGCGAGCTGGGCGGGCGGCTGAACCGCCACTGGCTGGCCGAGGCCGGAGGCGAGCGTCTGGTGCTGCGGCGCTGGTGGCAGCCGGCGGCGAGCGTCGCCTATGAAACGCTGCTGCTTGCGCGGCTGGCGGCGCTGGGCTGGCCGGTCGCGCCGGTCGTCGCCGGGCCGATCGAGGCCCGCAGCGCGCTCTGGACCCTGA
>DASWWB010001282.1:0-6199 GCA_036406115.1 Herpetosiphonaceae bacterium | reverse complement strand
CGCTGAGCCCATCCGCGCCCGCCGGCCAGTCTTGGGGTGGCAGATGGGCTCAGCGCGGCCAAACCCACTCTTCGAGGCTCCAGAAATCGATGGCGCTGGTCGGATCCAGCCGCATCCCGCCCTGCAAGCCGGGGAGCGCGGCGCCGATCTTCAGGCGCTGGTAGAGCGGCAAATCTGGCAGCTCGGCGCTCCAGCGGGCCTGGGCGGCATGGAGCAGCGGGACGCGCTTGGCCAGATCGGGCTCGCCCTCGGCAGCCAGCGCCAGCCGGTCATATTCGGGATCGCACCAGCGGGTGCCGTTCTGGCCGCGCCAATCGTTCTCCACCCAGGGAATCTCGGCGCAGCGATAGAGCGCGGTGGACGGATCGGGGCCGCTCACCCAGGCGAACATGCGCAGCTCGGCCGGCAACGTCTCGAACCAGTTGCGCGGGAGGTGTTCCGGCTGCCCTGTCGGCAGATAGGTGATCCGCACATCGATGCCAACGGCGCGCAGGTCGCGCTGGATCTGCTCGGCGGCCAGCTTGCGCGTCGCGTTATTGTCGCTGGTGGCCAGCTCGACGGCGAAGGGCTTGCCGTCTTTCTCCAGGATGCCGGCGGCGTTGGGGACGTAGCCGAGGCCGGCCAGCAGCTCGCGGGCTTTCGCGGGATCGTAATCGTAGGGCTCCAGGCCTTCGCCGCCTGGCGGATAGGCCCAATGCTCGGAGGGCAGGAACGAGCGCATCGGCTCGCCGTGGCCGCCCAGCGCCGCGTCGATGATCGCCTGGCGGTCGATGGCGTAGGCGACGGCCTGCCGCGCCTCGACCGGCGAGAAGGGCGTCGGCGCGCCGTCGGGGGAGCGAACGGCGAAGCTCAGATGCTCCCAGGTCGTGGAAGGCACGTAGCTGACCTCGATCTTGCCAGCCCGCTCCAGCTCCTCCAGCTCGGGGATATTGGCCGCCCCCAGGCTTATCGGCCCGGCGGCGTCGATTTCCCTGCCCTCCAGCCGCTCCAGGATCGCGGCCGAATTCGGCAGAAAGACGAAAACGATCCTGCTGACGCGGGGCAGCCTCTCGCTCAAGCGCCAATAGTGTTCGTTGGCAAGCAGATGGACCGTCTCCTGCTCGACGTATTCGAGAATCTTGTAGGGGCCGTAGGCCAGCGGGCGGCGGGCGTACTCGCTGGCGCTGATCGCGCCCGGCTCCATGTCGGCCAGCACGTGCGCCGGCTCGGGGCCGAACGTGTTCAAGAAATAGGTGGCGTCGCGGTAGCCCGGCACGCCGGTCCAGACGATGGTCTTGTCGTCCGGCGCCTCGTAGCTGGCGGTGCGCTCCAGCAGGTAGCGCGAGGCGTTCTGGACATCGGGATGGGCGTAGAGTTCGGCGGCGAAGGTGAAATCGCGGGCGGTGACCGGCGCGCCGTCCTCCCAAGCCATGCCGTTGATCAAAGTCCAGGAGGCGACAATCTGCTCAAGCTGGAGCGGCTGGGTCAGCTCGGAGGCGTCGGTGATCAGCTCATCGTTCAACACGAACGGGCCGGGATAGCTCGCGTCGACCGTCACCGTTCGGGTGAAGGAGTCGCCGTCCGCGAACGAGGGCAGCTTGGTGAAACACACCGGCTGGTACTCGTAGCTCAGGCTGGTGACACAGGGCGGCTGGACCGCCGCCAGCACCTGGGTCGTGGCGATCGATTGCGACTCGATGCCAAACAGCGTATCCGGGTACTGGCTCAGGCCGATGACATAGGTGTCGACTTCGCCCTCATAGGCGCTATCGGTCGGCGTCGGCTGTCCGCTCGCGGTCGGTGTCGGCGACCCGGCCACGGTCGGAGACGGCGGAACGGGGGTGGGATACGCGGCGGCGGTGGCCGTCGCGGCCTCTTGCGTTGCCTGATCGAACGTCCGGGCGGAGGACGTGGGGGGCGGATAGGCGGGCGGCGGCACGGTGGCAACCATCCCGGGGGCGACGCCGCCGCCGCTGCTGCCGGGGCTGGCGCAGGCGGCCAGGACAAAGGCCATCAGGACAAGCAGGCGGGCGGAGGACCAACGCGGGCGAACCATAGCAACCTCCCATTCGCTCCCGGCGGCGGCCCGAAATACCGGGCCGCCGCGCGGCTTTTGCAGGAGTCACGCCGGGCTGCGGCGCATGGTTCAGTCCGTCGCGCCTAGCGCTGCACTGCCGGCAGATAGACGACCGGCGGCAGCTCCGGGGCCAGGTTGGCGAGCAGCCGCGTGCCGGCCGCCGTGCCGTCGCTCACCCAGGCCTCGTCGCCGTGAACCCCGTCGTCGGCGGTGAAGATGAGCTGGTCACCGGCGAGGGTCAGCCAGCGCGGGGTGCTGCTGGCGGCGCCGGGGCGGATATCGGCGCCCAGCCGGGTGCCGGCCGCCGTGCCGTCGCTCGCCCACAGCTCGGATCCGTTCTCTGGCGTGGAGACGGCGAAATACAGGCGGCCATTCCAGTCAACGCTGCCGAACGGGTCGCTGGCCGCGCCAGCGGCGCCGACTGCTGCTGAGCCGAACGCGCGGATCAGCCGCGTGCCGGCCGGCGTGCCGTCGCTCACCCACAGCTCGTTGGCGTCGGTGACGAACAGCGCGCGCGAGCCGAGGCGCATCAGCGAGACCAAATAGGTGCCGGGCTCCTGCCAAACTTCGCGCGTGCCGGCGGCAGTGCCGTCGCTGTACCACAGCCCGGCGGGGTCGGGGCTGTCGTAGGCGGTGAAGAACAGGCCGGCGCCGGCGGCGGTCAGGTGGTCGGGGAAGGCGGCGTCATTGCCGGGGATGAGATCGGCGACCATCCGCGTGCCCTGCTCAGTGCCGTCGGAGCGCCACAGCTCGGGGCCGTGGACATTATCGGAGGCGCGGAAATACAGCGTGTCGCTGACAACCGTCAGCTCGGAGATCGTCGCCGGCTCGGGGCCGGGCACGATATCCTTGACCAGCCGCGTGGTGGCCGAGGTACCTTCGGTGAGCCACAGCTCGTGGCCGGAGGTCTGGTCGTAGAGCGTGAAAAACAGGCGCTCGCCAGCCGCCGTCAGGCCGTTGGGCGGAAAGAGGATCGACTCTGCGGTGCCTGTCAGCTGACTGGTGCCCTGCTCGGTGCCATCGGTGACCCACAAACCTTCGGCGGCGGAGACCGCCACGGAGACATAGAGCTTGTCGCCGGCGGCGGTCAGGCGCATCGGCCACGAACTGGCGGGGCCGGGCGCGAAATCATAGAACAGCCGCGTGCCGGCCGCCGTGCCGTCGCTCGCCCACAGCTCGCAGCCGTGGGCATCGTCGCAGCGCGTGAAAAAGACCCGCTCGCCGAGCGCCGTCAGATCCACCAGCGACTGCGGCGGGTCAAACTCCAGCAGCAGCTCGGTTGATTCGCCATCGGTTTTCCAAAGCCCGGGGGCGATTGGCGATTGGAAAGTCGAGAAAAACACCGTGTCCCCAGCGGCGACGTAGCCGGCGGGCAGGCTGCCGATCCCCGCGCGGCGCGGACGCTGCGTCCCGCGCGCTGCCAGCGGGCCCGGCCTGGGCGACAGCGCCACCTGCAAGCAACCCGGCCAGCAAGGCCGCGCGGACGAAAAATTGTCGGACAGGCGCCTTGCGTGTCGGATGATCGTTTTTCGTTTTCATAGTGTCCCTTTCCATCGCGTAGCAAACAGCGTATCGCATAGGAACACTATAGACAGGAAGCGGGAAATCTTTAATCACGCGGCCGTTAAGCGCCCGTCACAGCAGCGTGACGCCGATCATCTCAGCGCGTCAGAATCGCAGCGGGCTGTCACAGGGGCGTCAGGCGCCGAGCAATAGCCCCTCGGCGGCCAGCAGCCGCTCCAGCTCGGCGAACTCCTCGACGTACTCCCAGTAGATCACCCTGCCGTGGGCGGCGGCGGTCAGCACATAGCGCTCGGTGACCGACAAGACGCGCTCCAGCGCGATCAGCTTGGGCGCCGGCTCCTGGGCGACTTCCTCGACAATCTCTTGGTTTTGCTCGTCGTAGCCATGATGAATCACATAGCTGCCGCAGGTAATTTTGATGAAACGGCCCATCGCGGGTCTCCTTCGCATGAGCTATCGGCTGGCGGCTATCGGCTGGCGGGAGCGCCCCGAGACTTCTCAGCTCCGCCGCGCCAATCCCCGCCACCCCCAAAAAGCGCACAGCGGCGCCACAAACGCATGAGCTATCGGCTGACGGCTATCGGCTATCGGGGCACGCCGCCAAGGCTTCTCGGCGCCCGCCGCGCCAATCCCCGCCACCCCCAAAAAGCGCACAGCGGCGCCACGAAAAGCGCCGGCACACTGCCAGCGCAAAACCACCCCCAAGACCATCCGGCCGCCGCCAACTAAACATCGGGGGTGCAGGGGGCGTTGGCCCCCTGCGCTCCCTGGGCCCAGAGGGCACCCCGGAGGGCGGGGGGAGGCGGCCCCCCGCAGGGTCAATTAATCGGCGGCTTCCAGCAGCGCGCGGATGCGCGGCAGCGCCTTTTCGATGTCATCGAGCGACACCGCGCCGACCGAGAGCCGCATCCAGCCGTTCTCCTCCTGGAGGCCGAAGGCCTGGAAGGGCACGACCGCGCAGCCGGCCTCGCTGAGCAGCAAATCGCCGATCTGCGAGTTGGTGGCGAGCAGCTTGCCGTTGACAGTGCGGCCGATCAGATCGAACTTGACCGACAGATAGATCGCGCCCTGGGGAGCGATGGCGTCGATCGGCAGCCAGGCGGCCTTCATCTCCTGGACGCCGGCGTAGAGCCGGTCGAGCCGGACGCGCACCTCTTTGTGCATATTGGCGGTGAACTCGTCGAGCACCGAGATATTGTTGAGAATCTGGGCGGTCGCCTCCTGCTCGGGGTGGGGCGCCCAGGCGCCGACGTGGGCCAGATAGGCTTTGGCGCGATTGATGACATGGGTCGGGCCGACCATCCAGCCGACGCGCAGGCCGGTCGCCGCCCAGCTTTTGGAGATGCCGTCGACGAAGACCGTGTAGGCGGCCATCTCGGGCGCCAGCTCGACCGGCGTGACGTGGGCGACCTCGCCGAACTGGAGCGTCCAGTAGATCTGGTCGTAGATCAGATAGAGCAACCGCTCGCCGGCCTGCTCGCGGCGGGCGTTCTCGGCCAGGATCAGCTCGCAGATCCGCCGCAGCTCCTCGGGGGCGATCATCGTGCCGGCGGGGTTGAGCGGCGAGTTGAGCGAGATCAGGCGGGCGGTGCCGATATGCGGCTCGAGCAGCGCGGCGGTCGGCAGGAAGCCGTCCTCGGCGCGGGTCGGCAGCTCGACCTTTTTGGCGCCGACCATGTGCGAATAGTGCTCGTTGTTCCACGACGGCACCGGGTAGACCACTGTCTCGCCCGGATCGACCAGCACGGCGTAGGCCGCGCACAGGCCCGGGCGGGCGCCGGAGGTGATCTGGATGCAGTCGAGCGGGTAGCGCAGGCCCAGCTGCTCCTCGTAGAGCTTGGCGACGGCCTGGCGCAGCGAGGGAATGCCCTCGGAGGGCGGATAGTTGGTCTTGCCAACGCCATAGGCGGCAATCGCCGCCTCGCGCAGCGGCTCGGGGATGGGAAATTGCGACGGTGCAAAATCGCCAACGGTGAAGTTGCTGACGGCGTGGCCCTGGGCGACCAGCGCCCGGACATTGCCAGCGATGCGCAGAATCTCCGAGCCGACCAGGCCGCGGGCCATCTGCGAGATTGAGCGCCGGTTCAACTCATCCGACGCGGCGGCGAAGTAGCTGCCAGCATCGACGGTTGCTCGATCAGTCAAAGACATTTCCCAGCCTCCTGTTGGTGTGCAGTGTCGGTCGCCAGCGGGCGATGGGGCTTAGTATAGCGCAAGTTATTAAGTCGTCAGTCGCCAGTCGTCAGTCGTCAGGCCAGGGTGGCGGCAAAGCATTAACATTTAACTCCTTCGGACTAGCCAGGGCCAACGACCGAGGAGCCCAACCTGTCAGATGAGAATCGGGCCCCTGGCAAAACTCCCCTGACGACTGACGACTGACAGCTGATGACTAATCCCGGTATAATACCCACGCTCGACCACTAGCCCCGAGGTGCCCCATGCAACCGACCGACAACCGCCCGCTGCTGCCCTGGATCTTCCCGCTGCTGGCGGCGCTCGGCGTAGCGCTGATGCTGGCCTTCGGCGCCGAGTCGACGCCGCTGGCGGCGCTGGACCTGAGCGTCGACCGCGCGGCGGCGGGCGGGCTGGCGGCGGCGGCGGTCCGCGAGCGGGCCGGGG
>DASWWB010001281.1:0-1760 GCA_036406115.1 Herpetosiphonaceae bacterium | reverse complement strand
GCCGTCGACGCGATGCAGCCAGGCGTTGGCCGTCGTGTCGACGCTGAACTGCTCGCGGTGGCCCAGCACCATCGTGACCGGGTAGACCAAGCCCGGGCCGCTGCGCACGTTGGCGCCGGCGGTGACGACCTCGTAGCGCGGCAGGGCCGGCACCACCGGGAGCGAGAGCGCCGCCAGCCAGGCGCCGAACTGGGCGTCGGTCCAGAAGCTCGGGTCCTGTTTACGACCCGCCGGCAGCGCGACGGTCCGGTGCGTGGCGATGCGCGCCGCCGGGATCTGGTAGGTGGCCTGGAGCCGGCGCACGAGCCAGGTCAGCGCCGCAGTGCCGGCCAGCGGCCACGCCTCGCCCGGCGTGAAGTGGCACTCGATGCCGATCGAGACACTGTTGCGCCAGGTCCAGAGGGCGTTGCCGGCGTGCCAGGCCCGCCAGCCCGGCGGCAGCAGTTCGACGATCTGGCCCTGCTTGCCCACCAGGTAGTGGGCGCCGACGCCGGCAGCGGTGGCCAGGTAGCGCGCCTCGGCAGCGAAGCTGGAGCCGTGGTGCCCGTTGGTCGTGTGGAGCACGACCGACTCGGGGCCCAGGCCGTTGGGCCGGGCGTCGTAGCCATTCCCCACGGGCAGCGCCAGCTTGCGGTAGGTGGTGGCGTCGATGGCGTAGGCGTCGGGCATCAGCGCACCTCATCCTCGGTGGCGCGGCCGACGACCGCGACCACCAGCACCAGGCCGACCAGGGCGGCGCCGGCGGCCGGCAGCAGCCACCAGACATCGTGCCGGCGGGCCGCCTCGGCGACGAGGGCCAGCAGCAGGAGGCTCAGCAGCGCGGTGGAGCGTCTCATTGGCCGCTCCCGTCGGCGAAGCGCTCCAGCTCGGCGATCGGCGTAGAGCCGCGCAGCAGGAACTTGTAGGCGGCCTGCTGGACGCCCCAGGCGGCGGCGAGGCCGGTCCAGAACGGCGCCGAGAGCGGCCAGGCCAGCGCGCCGTCGAGCCACTGGCCCAGGACGTAGAGGGCGGCCACGATCAGCAGCGAGAGCAGGACAATCACGGTCTCGGGCCACCGGCAGCGGCGCAGCAACGCCACCAGCAGCGGCGAGAGGGCGGACAGGATGAAGGTCGTTGCGGTCATAGGATCCTCAGCAGACGCACCAGCGGCGCAATCAAAATCAGCACGCCCGCCTTCGGGCCAACCAGCACGATGAGCGCGAGCACGGCGCAGAGCAGAATGAGCAGCATCGCCAGGATCAGCCCGCCGGGCTGCGGCGGCGGACGGCGCCGGCGGGTCACGAGGCGCCTCGCAGCTGCTCCAGCTCGCGGATCCGCTCCTTGAGCCGGGGGATCTCCTGCACCTGCTCCTTGAGCGTCCGGACCTCCTTGGTCAGCAGCTCGTTCTCGAGCTGGGCGGCGGTCAGGCGCTGGATGTAGAGGGCGTTGACCCGGCGCAGCTCCTCCATCTGCTGCTCGTGGCGCTGCTCCTGGGCGGCCAGCTCGGCCTTGTGGCGATCCTCCATCTCGTCCAGCCGATCCCAGACCTGGGCGACCTCGTCGAGGGCGGATTTGCGCTCGGCCTGCTGGCGGGTGGGCTTGGCCAGCCACTGGTCGACGAGCTTGAGCAGCGCGGTGACGACGAAGCTCACCAGTACGGGCACGATCAGCGCTTCCATCAGACGGTCACCGCGCGCATGCGCCAGTAGGCCCAGCCGGCGGCGAGGGCCAGGCCGATGTAGAGCGGGACGGTGGTCGAGATCGGGTTGGCGATGCCGACC
>DASWWB010001280.1:0-9276 GCA_036406115.1 Herpetosiphonaceae bacterium | reverse complement strand
CGAGATCAGCGCCGAGACCACGATCCGCCCGTTGCTGCCAAGCGGGCCGCCGACGCTTGACCAGTTCGCGCCGTCCCAGCGCGCCAGCCCGCTCAGCGGCAGGCTCCCTGTCTGGGTGAAGGCGCCGCCCACGTACAGCTGGGCCTGATGGACGACCAGCTCATTGACTGGGGCATAGGAGACAACAGTGTACGGCCCCGGCTGGTTATTCCCCAGCACGCCGCCGCCAACGGAATGCCAGGCGCTGCCATCCCAGCGGGCCAGATTGTTGACGGTCACCCCGCCGGCGGTGAGGAAGGAGCCGCCGGCATAAAGAGCGCCGTTGTGCGACGCCAACGCCCCGACCGTCGCGCCGGCGCCAGCCACACCGCCGCCGACGGGATGCCAGGCGCTGCCGTCCCAGCGGGCCAGGTTGTTGACGGTCACCCCGCCAGCGGTGGCGAAGCGGCCGCCGACGTAAATGCTGCCGCCATGCTCCGCCAGCGCCCGCACCTCGCCCGCCGGTCCGTTCGCGCCCACGCGATGCCAGCGGCGGCCGTCCCAGCGCAGCACGCCCGCCGTGCCTCCGGCATACAGATCGCCGGACGACGCCAGCAGCAGATCATAAACGGTGCTTTGGATGGCGCCGCCTGGTTCGTCGAATTGATCGTCCCACAGGTCGGGGGCGGGCGGGGCGCTCGCAAGGGCGGCCGGAGACCCGCTTGCAGATGGCGCGGCGGATGCGGGAATCAAAAGCAGGCATGCCAGCAGGAGGGCGCAGGCGAGCGCCGCCGGGCGGAAGGAAACCATCATTGTCTCTCCTTGGAATGGTTGAGCAGCGCCGCCCTCTCTCGGCGGCGCTTGCAGTATATCATCTTCGCGTGCCTGCTACAGCTCGAACTCCGCCAGCACCGGCAGGTGGTCGGAGGCGCGCAGGACCGCCGCCGGCTCGCGGACGACGGCGCAGGATCGCAGCGCCGGCAGCAGCGCCTGGTTAGCGAAAACATAATCGAGGCGGGCGTTGGGCCGGTCTGGCGGCAGCGTCCAGCCGCGCTCGCCGGGATGGAGCGTGCGGAAACAATCGGCCCAGCCGGCGCGCAGCAGGGCGCCGAGGGCCAGATGGAAGATCCGGTCGCCCTGCCAGCGGAGCATGCGCCGCAGATTGGCCGGCAGCGTCTCGGCGCCGATGCCGTCGCCCGGGGCGATGGCGTTGAAATCGCCGGCGATCGCGGCGGGAAGATTATCGCCCCGGGCGGCCTCGCGCAGCAGCACCGCCACCTCCCAGCGCCGCCACAGCTCGAACCACCAGGCGAAATGGGGCACGAGATGGGCGCCGAACAGCGCCAGCCGCCGGCCGCCGGGTAGGAGCACCGTCGCCTTCAGAATCGTCGTGCGGATCGGCGGAAAGGGATGCAGGCAGCTGGCGCGCTCGATCGGGAACCGGCTGAGCAGCGCGATCCGGCGCTTGCTGAAGCTGCGGGCCACGACGTGATGGTAGCCGCCGGCCCGCGCCCAGCCCGCCGCCGCCGCCGGGTCGATCACCTCCTGGAGCAGGACGAGATCGGGGCGGCAGGCGGCCAGCACCTCCGCCACCAGCTCCTCGCGGCCGGCGGCGCCGTCCAAAATGTTGTAGGTCATCAGCGAAAAACGCATGCGTTCTCCTTCCTCCGTCTTTGGGCGGAGCGGGCGTTGCAGAATCGACAGCTGGCGGATTTCCCGGCCGGGCGATGCGGCGGCGCGGCGGCGGTGACATACTGGCGATGTTGTCTAACTGAACGGACGCGCTCAGCGCGTCAGGAGCGAATCCATCATGGTCGAGATCGCAATCGCCGCCGATACGCTGGTCCTGACGGTCCAAGGGCTTGACAAACTGTGGGCGCTCAAGAGCCGGCTGGAGATCCCGCTTGCCAACATCAGCGGCGCCCATGCCGATCCGGTGATCGCCCGCAACTGGTGGAAAGGGTTCCGCGCCCCCGGCACCCACATCCCCGGCGTGATCACCGCCGGCACATTTTACCAGGCCGGCAAGCGGATTTTCTGGGACGTCAAGCGCCCCGAGCGCACCATCGTGATCCAGCTGCGCGACGACAGCTATGACGAGCTGATCGTCGAGGTCGCCGATCCGGCCGCCGCGCTGAAGCTGATCGAATCCCGCCTGGCGCCGGCCATCTAAGCTGTCACCGAAAACGCGCTGCGCCGCCCTGAGTTTGCTCAGGGCGGCGCAGCGCGTTTTAGTCTGACGGACTCGATCAGTCCAGCCGCTCCAGCAGCGCGACCGGGAAGCGGGCGAGGGCGGCGGCGAGCGGCAGGCAGGCGGCATGGTTGTGGTCGCTGACCGCGACGATCTCGCCGGTGAGCAGATTGCGGTAGCGCTGGCCGGCCGCCGCCTCGGGCAGCGCCAGCCACGTGTCGTCCCAGAGCGCGCCGACCGGCGGGACGGGCTCGCCGCCTGCCAGGCCGACGACCAGGCGCGGCGCGATCACCAGCGCCTGCTCCTCGCCGCGGACCCGGGCGAAGGCGCAGACGTGCTCGTGGCGCGGCCCCGAAGCCTCCAGCGGCAGGTAGCCGCCGACAGCAAAGAGCTGGGGATGCTCGCGGCGGAAGGCCAGGGTCGCCGCCAGCACGTGGAGCTTGATCCTGCCGTCCCCGGCGCCGGCCAGCAGTTCGTCCGCCAGCTCGGGGCTCGGCTCGCGGCCCCGCAGCGAGGCCAGCGCCGCCCGGCGCCGCTCGTAGTCGACCGGCCGCCGGTTGTCGGGATCGACCAGGCTGAGGTCCCACAGCTCGGCGCCCTGATAGGTGTCGGGCACGCCGGGCGCGGCCAGCTTGAGCAGCAGCTGCGACAGGCTGTTGAAGCGGCCCCAGAACGCCACCCGGTCGGCGAAGTCCGCCAGCTCGGCGAGGAAGCCGGCGTTGCGCGCGGGGTCGAGCACGCCGGCCACGAACTGGCGCACGGCGGCGTCGTACTCCTCGTTGGCGTTGATCCAGCTGGTGTGCTCCTTGGCCTCTTTGGCCGCCTTGAGCATGTACTCGGCGATGCGCTCGCAGAACGCCGCCAGCTCAGCGCCGGCGAGCCGGCCGCCGGGCCAGGCGCCGACCAGCGTCTGGTAGAGCAGATACTCGTCGTTGCGGTCGGGCGCGGGCTGGCCGTCGACCGCGATCTTCTTGGCGGCGTTGAGGCGGCGCCAGCGCCCGGCGGCGGCTTTCCACTCCTTGGGCAGCTCGGAGAGCGCGTTGATGCGGGCGCGCACATCTTCGCTGCGCTTGGTGTCGTGGGTCGAGAGCGTCAGCATCGTGTTGGGCCAGTGGCGCTGGCGGTCGCTGTTGTAGCGATGGAATTCGCGCACGCCGAGGCCGAAGATCATGGGCTGGCCGCCGACCTCGTTGAGCGAGACCAGCCGGTTGTAGATGTAAAACGTCGTGTCCTCGAAGCTTTTGGCCATGACCGGGCCGGTGATCTGCTGGAAGGTCATGGTGAAATCGAGGACGGCGGGCCGGTCCTCGGGGCGGAACTCGCGCAGATTGCGCAGCAAGAGCGTGTCGCGGATGAAATGGAAAATCGACTCAGCGGTGCGCGGGTTGCGCTGCTTGGCCTCCTCGACCGCCTGCTCGACATATTGCTGGTCGCGCAGGCTCACCACCTGCTCCTCGGTGACATAGGTGCGGTAGATCGGCAGGCAGGCGATCACCTCGCGGATGGCGAAGGTCAGGCTGGCGAGGGTGAAATCGCGGTAGCGGCGGTTTTTCTCGGTGACGCGCTCCAGCTGGTGGCTGAGGGCGTTGATCTCGCTGGCCAGCGAGACCAGCATGATCCGCTTCTTGACGGCGTTGAGCAGGGTCTCGACATTGATCTGGCGGCCGGAGAACTGCTGGTAGATCGCATCGAAGGCCTTGCGGTGCTGCGGATCGACGAACAGGCCGTTGGCGGCGGTGAGGAAATCGTAGCCGGTGGTGCCGGCGACCGCCCAGTCGAAGGGCAGCGGCTCGGTTTCGGAGAGGATTTTCTCGGCGACGACCCAGAGCGGCCACGGATCGGCGCCCTCGTCGCCTGCCAGGAACTGGTGCTTGCCGGCGGCGCGCAGGGTGGCGGCGAGCCGGTCGAGCCAGGCGCCGATCGCCGGCCGCACCTCCTCGGGCGTCCGCCCCAGCTCATCGGCCACGCGCTGGGCCAGGTAGCGCTCCTGGAGCTGGCGGAAATAGACGGGCGGGTTCCACAGGCCGTCGGGATGGTCGATGCGCAATCCGCTGACCGGCGCCTCGCGCAGCAGCTCGAAGATCAGCTCGTGGGTGGCCTCGAAGACTTCGGGCAGCTCGACGCGGATCGCCGCCAGATCGTTGATATCGAAGAAGCGCCGGTAGTTGATCTCGTCGGCGGCGACCCGCCAGTAGGCCAGGCGGTAGGGCTGGGCGCCGATCAGCTCGTCGAGCCGGTCGAAGGAGCGCGGGTCGGCGGGATCGCCGTTGAACTGGTTCAAGGTGGCCTGGAGCGCGTCGGCGATCGCCGGCTGGGCCTCGCACAGCGCCCCCAGCCGCCGTTTGATGATCTCTTTTTCGCGCTGGCGCTCGGCCAGCCGCTCGGGATCGCGCTCGGTGCGCGGCGGCAGGTAGCCGAGGGCGGTGATGATGCTTTGCAGCTCCAGGGTGGCGTCGGCCAGCGCGTCGTCAGCGGCGCTGGCCAGCGTCTCGTGCTCCAGCGCCGCCTGGAGGATGGCGGCGGTGGTGCGCGGGGCGATCGGCAGCCGGTGCTCGAAGTAGGTCAGCCAGAAACCGCCCTCGTAGGAGAGCCGGAGCTGGCCCTGCTCCAGGACCGCGCCGTACTGGTCGCCGAGGATCGGCAGCAGCACTTTGTTCTCAAGCTCGGGCTTGGCGGGCGCCCAATCGATGTCGAAGAAGGCGGCGTAGGGCGAGCCGGGGCCGTTCTCCAGCACATCGAGCCACCAGGCGTTGGCCTGGTCGCCGATGCCCATGTGATTGGGCACCATGTCCAGGATCAGGCCCATGCCGTGCTGGCGCAGCGCGTCGCAGAGCGCCTGGAAATCCTCGCGGCTGCCGAGGGCCGGGTTCAGCTGGCGGTGGTCGCAGATATCGTAGCCGTGGGCGCTGCCCTCGCGCGCCCGGAAAATCGGCGAGGCGTAGCAATCGCTGACGCCGAGGGCGGCCAGGTAGGGCACCTGGGCCGCAGCGTCGCGGAAGGTCCAGCCGGCGTGGAACTGGAAGCGGTAGGTCGCGCGCGGCAGCCGGCGCTCGCGCACGATGCGCCCGATGGCTTCCTCAAGCTGCGGGTCGGTTTGAATCTCGGTCATGCGAGCACCTCGTCGCTGGCGGCGACGCCCAAGTGGCGGCCGAGCGCCAGGAAGCGCGGGCCGAAGACCTGGCTCGCCCCCGCCTCGTCAGCGCCGGCGCCGGGCTCCTGCCGCTGGCGCAGCATTTCAAAGTAGCTATTTTGCGCCTGCCAGAGATCAAGCTCGATCGGCAGCGCGCGGGCCAATCCGACCAGCAGCTCGCACTGCTCAAGCTGGCGCTCGTCGCCGGGGGCGGCGTGCCACTGCTCCATGCACTGGCGCAGCCGGCGGGCGATGTGGTAGCCCAGCCGGGGATCGACCGCCACGCCGGCCCGGGCGGCGTCGGCGACCAGCGCGCCGACCGCCTCGGCGTCCAGCTCCGGCGCCTGCATCGCGCGCTGAAGGCTGGTGTTGAGCGCGAACTCGGCGGCCAGCCGCAGCGCGGGCGGCAGCGGCACGCCCAGGTCGACGAGGAAGCGAATCAGCTGGAGATTGTCGGCGTAGAGCCGCTGGTAGGCCTCGGCGGCTTCGTCGGTGGTCGATTCGAGAATCCGGCGCAGGATATTGCGCTGCTCCTCGCGGAACAGCGATTTGAGCGAGTAGGCGGCGGGGAAATGGCGGTCGAGCAGCCGCAAGGTCGCCGGCAGGTCGGCGCGCTCGAAGGGGGGGCGCAGCTCAGCCAGCAGCGCCGCGTAGTCCTCGTCGCCGGCGCAAGCGCGCACGCCGCCGGTCAGGTTGTGGTCGCCGAAGTGGAGCACGCCCATCATCAGGCGGGCCGAATCGCGGGTGACGCGCGAGGTGATGGTCGCCCGCTCGACCATCAGCCTGGCGCGGCCGGCCTCGAAAATCTGCTGATCCTCGCGCTCGACCTCGTAGGCGTAGATCCTGGTCAGCTCGCCGTAGTCCTCGAACAGCGAGCTGATCGCGTAGTGGGCGCCGACATGCTCGATCGTGACCATCGCCGGCCGCACCAGCTGCTCGTAGATCTGGCGGCCGTCGCTGTGCTCGGGCAGGTTGGAGCGGGCCAGGGCCAGCCGCTCCAGGAACGGCGCCTCGACCGCCAGCCCCAGCGCCTCCTCGGCGAGCTGGATGGCGCGGCCGGCGTAGGCGATCACCTGGACCGTCTCGATCCCCGACAGCTCATCGAAAAACCAGCCGCAGCTCGTGTACATCAGCTGGAGCTGGCGCTGGATCTCCAGCAGCTTGAGCGCGCGGCTCTGCTCGGCGGGCGCCAGGCCGCGCCCGCCGTGGCGGCCGAACCAGGCGGCGACCTGCTCCGGCGCGCGGTCGAGGATCAGCTCGATGTAGGCGTCGCGGGCGGCCCAGGGATCGGCGAAGTAGGCGGAGGCGGCCTCGGCGTAGGGCTGCTCAAGCTCATCGCGCAGCCAATCCAGCGCCGCGCGCAGCGGCCCGCGCCAGTCCTGGGTCCAGCCCGGCCGGCCGCCGGAGTTGCAGCCGCAGTGGGCGCGCCAGCGCTCGATGTTGTGGAAGCAGCTCCAGGAGGTGTTTTCGGCGATCTCGACCTCGCATTCCGGCGGGCACAGCTCCAGGAACTGGCCGTAGTTCGTCAGCGTGGCCAGGCCGCGCTCCTCGATGAAATTGAGCGCGTAGGCCAGCGCCATCTCGCCGTAGCGGCGGTGATGGCCGTAGGTCTCGCCGTCGGTGGCGATGTGGACGAGCTGCGGGTGATCGGCGCCGGGCTTGAAGGCGGCGGCCAGCCTGCCGGCGAACAGATCGCCGCGGCTCAGCAGCTCCTCGAAGGCGATGGCGCGCGAGATCGGCCCATCATAGAAAAAGAGCTTGATCGAGCGGCCGGAGGGCAGCTTTTGGAGATAGGCCCTCGTCGTGTCCACGTCGCCGGCGCACGCCGCCCACTGCTTGTCGCCGATCCGCCGGACCCGGGCGGCCTGGTGCGGCGCCAGGACGGTGAAGGCGATGCCCTCCTCGGCCAGCAGCTCCAGCGTCTCCAGGTCGACGGCGGTTTCGGCCAGCCACATGCCCTCGGGCGCGCGGCCGAAGCGGCGGCGGAAATCGGCGGCGCCCCAGCGGATCTGGGTTTGCTTGTCGCGGCGGCTGGCCAGCGGCATGATGATGTGGTTGTAGACTTGGGCCAGCGCCGAGCCGTGGCCGCCGAAGCGCTCCTGGCTCTCGCGGTCGGCCTCCAGGATCGCAGCGTAGACCTCGGGCGCCTGCTCCTCAAGCCAGGACAGCAGGGTCGGGCCGATGTTGAAGCTGATCCTGCCGTAGTTGTTGACGATCGCGGCGATCTGGTGCTCGTCGTTGAGAATGCGCGCCCTGGCGTTGGCGCCGTAGCACTCGGCGGTGATGCGCTCGTTCCAATCGTGGTAGGGCTCGGCCGAATCCTGGGGCTCGACCGCCTCAAGCCACGGGTTTTCGCGCGGCGGCTGGTAGAAATGGCCGTGGATGCAAATATAGCGTGTCAATCAATCCTCCTTGGCGTAGAGCAGGCAGCTGTGGGCTGGCAGCGCCAGCATGGTCGATGGCTCCACGGCGAGCAGGTCGGGCGGCGACGCCCCGGGTCCGCGCCACGCGGCGGCGGCGGAGTTGAGCAGCAGGCGCCAGGGGCCGCGTTCCAACGGCAGGCTCAGCGCTGTCTCGGCGGCGCCGAAGTTGCAGCAGAGCGCGATCCGCGCGGCGCCGGCCCGGCGCTGGACGAGCAGCGCCCGCTGGGTCTCGAAGCCCCAGACATCCATCTGCTCCTTGCTGAGCAGCCGCAGCGCCGGATGGCTGGTCCGCAGCCGGATCAGCTCGCGGTACCAGGCCCGCAGCGTGCGGTGCGGCTCCTGTTGACATAAATCATGATTGAGCTTGGAGGCCTGGAAGGTCGCCGGGGCGGCGGGATCGGGCGGCTCGCCCTGCCAGGCGAAGGCGGCGAACTCCTCGCGGCGGCCGGCGCGCACCGCCGCCACAAGATCAGGGTCGCCGTGGCTGATGAAATAGAGGAACGGCGCGGTCTCGCCATACTCCTCGCCCATGAACAGCAGCGGGATGAACGGCGAGAGCAGGACCATCGCCGCCGCCAGCTTCTGCTGCTCGAACGAGACCAGCGCGCCCAGCCGCTCGCCGAGCATGCGATTGCCGATCTGGTCGTGGTTCTGGGCGCAGATCACGAGCTTGGCGGCGGGCACGTCGCGCGAGGGCAGGCCGTGGCGGCGTTGGCGGCCGGGCGAGTACTCGCCGCCGTAGACGAAGCCCTCGCGCCAGGCCCGGGCCAGCGGCGCCAGCGACGGCGCGGCCGGATCGGGCAGGAAATCGGCGTAGTAGCCGCCGCCCTCGCCGGTCAGCAGCGTGTGCAGGGCGTGATGGAAATCGTCGCTCCACTGCGCGTCCATCCCGTAGCCGCCGCTTTCCGCCGGCCTGACGACGCGCGGGTCGTTGAGATCGCTTTCGGCGATCAGATACACATTGCGGCCCAGCCGCTCGGCCAGCGCGCGGACTTCGTCGCCCAATTCCTGGAGGAAGGGCCGGGCGCTCCAATCGAGGATGGCGTGGACCGCGTCCAGCCGCAGCGCGTCGATGTGGAACTCCTCGATCCAGCGCAGCGCGTTGCCGAGGAAAAAGGCGCGCACCTCGTCGCTGCCTGCGCCGTCGAAGTTGATGGCGCTGCCCCAGGGCGTGGCGTAACGCGGGGTGAAATAGGGGCCGTAGAGCGAAGCGTAGTTGCCCTCCGGCCCGAGATGGTTGTAGACCACGTCCAAGATCACCGCCAGGCCGCGCGCGTGGCAGGCGTCGACCAGCCGCTTGAGGCCGCCGATGCCGCCATAGGATTCCTGCACGGCGTAGGGATAGGCGCCGTCGTAGCCCCAGTTGCGCTCGCCGGGGAACTGGGCCACCGGCATCAGCTCGATCGCGGTGACGCCCAGCTCGCGCAGGCTGTCGAGCCGCGGGATGATCGCATCGAAGGTGCCCTCGGCGGTGAAGGTCCCGACATGCAGCTCATAGATGATGTACTCATCCAGCGGCAGGCCGCGCCAGGCGCCGTCGCCCCACGCGAACC
>DASWWB010001279.1:0-2255 GCA_036406115.1 Herpetosiphonaceae bacterium | reverse complement strand
CGGCGGGCGGCCTCGGGCCGCCCGCCGTTTCGTTTAGCGGCGCCGTGCTGGGGAGGAGCAGCGTCCCGCAGCGGCGTGCTATGCAGGAGCCGCCCAATGACAAACGAACCAGACATTATTCTTGGCCTCCCCGGTCAGTGGCCATCGCGCTCCGCGATCGTGACATCAATTGTCCAGCGAAGCGACGGGCTCATCTTCGCCGGGAAGCTTCTCCGCGATACGCACACTGATCAATCCTACGAGCTTGACATCTACGATCGCGACCCCGATCTCGCCCGCGCCTTTGCGATCGCCGGACGCCAGGCGCTCACCGAAGCCGATCTCGCGGCCATCGAATCCCATACCGCTACGCTGTATCTGATCGGCAAGGGCGGCTCGGCCCAACGAGCGAAGCAGATCATGCAGGTTGGCGCCCGACTTCTGGGAGCAGGCGCCCTCGCCGTCAAAGTCGAATCCGCAGGCAAAGCCCACAGCGCCAGCGATTGGCGCGCCCTCGCCGCCGCCGACGAGCCGGCGGCGCTCTATCACGCCTATGTGACGCTTGTCGGCGGCCGCGGAGTCTTCTACTCGTGCGGCATGCACAATATCGGCCTGCCCGACGCGGTTGTTCCCGGCAGCCTGGCGCCGGATAGCGCGGCCCGCCTGTTAGAGGCGTTCCTGCTCTATCTGCTGCTTGAGCATCCGGCTCTCAAACCAGGGCACACGTTCAGCGTCGATGCGCAAGCGCCCCGGTACCGGCTCCGGCTCGCGCCGTGCGCGCTCCACGAGCCCGATGATCCGTTCCATAACCCGTACGGAATGTGGATGCTCGAATAAAGGATCGATGCGCTTCCATCGCGCCGGTCCTTGATCGCCCACCAATCGCCCAGCCGATCCTCGCGCCGGCGCTCAGGCCGATCAGCCATCCCGTCAGCTCCGGCGGGCCAGCAGATGGGCGGCGTCGTTGTAGCGGACCAGGCGCCAGCCCCCGGAGCCATGGCTCCACTCGGTGATCGAGGCGAAGGCGGGGTCGAGCCGCGCGCCGGTGCCCGGGCGCGGGATGGCGAACAGCGCCAGCAGCGACGCCATCACAAAGCCGCCGTGGCTAACGCCGATCACCGTCCTGCCGGCGAAACGCTCGGCCAGCCCGTTCAGCGTCGCCCCGACCCGCGCCATGAACTGGAGCCAGCTCTCGCCGCCGGGCGCGAACGGCCGATCCGGCTCGGCGACCATGTCGAAGGCGCCGTGGGTGGCAACATAGTCCGGCCAGACCATGCCGTCGGCGGCGCCCGGCAGCACCTCGGTCAGGCCGGGCTCCTCGGCGAGCGCCAGGCCCGGCAGCGCCTCGGCGACGATCTCGGCGGTCTGGCGGGCGCGCAGCACCGGGCTGTGCAGCAGCGCGTCGACCGCGCCCTGCTCGCCGGTGGCCGCCAGCCGGTCGGCCAGCATCCGGGCCTGGACCCGGCCCTCGTCGGTCAGGCCCAGGCAGCTCGCCGCCCCAGCGATCAGCCGCCGCTTGCTGTGCTCGGACTCGCCGTGGCGGATCAACAACAATCGCATCGTTCTCTCCTTCAACATTGCATCATCCATCGCCCAGCAGCCGGCGCCGGGCATAAACTCCGCGAGCAGCGCAGGTGTGATGCGCTGCTCGCGGATTATCGCTAGGGTTGCCAGACGAGATAGAGGGGGCTGGCCTGGGTGACGCTGCCGTGGAAATCGACAAACTGCACGGTCACCGTCCGCCCCGCCCATGGCGCGAGGGCGCTGCGCGGCACCGGCACCAGGGCGGGCTCCGGCCGGCTCGTCGCGCCGTAGTCGTGGCGGAAAATCTCAGTCGCCCCCACCCGCATGATCAGCCCGTCATCGACCAAGCCCGGCGTCAGGCTGGTTGCGCTGCCAGACAGATAGAAGGCGCCGCCTGCCGGCAATGCGCTCGGCAGCGTGAGCGTCGTCGTGTAGAAGGCCGCGCCCGGCGCTGTCACCGGCTGGATTGGGATCGCGGATCCGCTCAGCGTCGCCAGCGGGCGCGCCTGGAACTGCGCCAGCAGCGGCAGATAGACTGGCCGGCTAGCCGGCGGTGGTGGCGTGCCGGTCGGCGTGCTGGTCGGCGTCGATGTGTTGGTGGGCGTGATTGGCGTGTTGGTGGGCGTCGACGTATTGGTCGGCGTGACCGGGGTGTTGGTGGGCGTATTGGTCGGCGTGTTGGTGGGCGTATTGGTCGGCGTGTTGGTGGGCGTCGACGTATTGGTCGGCGTGACCGGGGTGTTGGTGGGCGT
>DASWWB010001278.1:0-7281 GCA_036406115.1 Herpetosiphonaceae bacterium | reverse complement strand
GGCCACGTTGTTGAAGAGGCAGAAGCCCATCGGCTCCGTCGGCCGCGCGTGGTGCCCCGGCGGGCGCACGGCGCAGAAGGCATTGTCGACGGTGCCGGCGATGACGGCGTCCGTCGCGGCCACGGCGGCGCCGGCGGCGCGCAGGGCGGGCAGATCGGCGGCGTCGAGCAGCGCCAGCTCGCGGTAGATCCCGTCGGCGTCGGCGCCGGCCATGAACCGGTCGAAGGCGGCGGTGGTCACGCACAGGCCGGGCGGCACCGGCAGCCCGGCGGCGGCCAGCTCGCCCAGGTTGGCGCCCTTGCCGCCGACCAGCGGCAGATCGGCGGCCCGGATCGCGGCGAACGGCATGGCGAAGCCAACAGTGGCGTCTTTGGCAATGGTTGGCGTGGCGGTCATGGCTTATCCTCCGATGATGCAATCGTTCCATCCAGCAGCAGGCCGGCGATCACCTCGCTGATCCGCTCCGGCGGCGGCGGGGCGAGGCCGAAGCGGACCGGGCCGACGACGAAGCCCAGCACCATGCCGACTAGCGCCATCGCCAGCTCGGCCGGCGCGATATCCTGGCGCAGCCGGCCGGCCAGCTGCTGGGCGCCGAAATAGCCGGTCAGCAGGTCGCGGGTCCGCTCGGCGCCGGCCCGCAGCCGCTCAAGGTAGGCTTGGTCGGCGTCGCTGCCGCCGACCATCAGCCGCAGCAGGTCGCGCTGCTGGTAGAAAAAGGGCACGACCGACTCGGCGATCCGCCGCAGATCGGCCCGCACGTCGCCGCTCGGGTGGATCAGCGGCTCGCGCAGCTGGTCGGCTGGCGACAGCTCGCTGATCAGGCTGCGCGTCAGCTGATCTTTGTCGCCGAACTGGCGGTAGACGGTGGCGACGCCGACGCCGGCGGCCTGGGCGATCTGCTCCATCGTGGCGCTGGCGAAGCCGGCCTGGGCGAAGACCCGCCGTGCCGCCAGCAGGATTTTAGCCCGGGCGTCGGGCGGGGCGGCGGCGCCGGCCTGGGCCAGTCGCGCCAGCAGCGCGGCTTTGCTGCCGATCTGCCGGTACAGCGAGGCCCGCGAGAGCCCGGCCCGCCGCGCCAGTTCGTCGACGGTGAAGCCGGTGCCCTGCTCGCCCAGCAGCTCCCGCGCCGCCGCCTCGATCCGTTCATCCTGGCTTGGTTGTGATTGGTGATACGACATAGATGATAGTCTATCGTATCATCTTGTCTCAGTCAAGTGCCAGATTCATCGTTTCGCCGCTTCTGAATCGCTGCTTGACAGCCGGCCCGGCGCTACGCTACAATCGAATATACAAATTATTTGCATATTCAAGTTTCTTGCATGGCGGGAGATCAGCGATGGGCGGCGATGAGGATCCGAACGACGAACCGAACCTGGCGGTGCTGCCGGCGAGCGTGCCGGTCGAGATGCCGGAGCTGCCGGCGCAGCTGATTCTGAGCGCCGAGGAGCAGCTGCGGGCGGTCATGGATCCGCTGCGCTCGCGGATGCTGGGCGTGCTGCTCCACCAGCCGCTCGCCGCCAAGCAGCTGGCGGACCGGCTCGGCGTGCTGCCCGGCAGCATCGGCCACCACCTGCGGGTGCTGGAGGCGGCGGGGCTGGTCCGGGCGGTGGCCCGCCGCCAGATTCGCGGCACGGTCGCCACCTACTACACCCGCAGCGCCCGCCTCTTTCTGTTCGACGGGCCGCCGGACGCCGCGCCCGAGCTCGACCCCTGCGTACATATTCTGAGCCATCTGCGCAACGAGCTGGCCGAGGCCGTGGCCGCCGGCCCAGCCGGCCAGCTGCGCCACGCCGGCTTTCCTCACGCTCGGATTTCGCTGGAGCGCGCCCTGGAGTATGAGCGTCGCTTCATCGAATTGCTCGATGATTTCGTCAATGAGCCGATCGATCCCGCCGGCCAGGTCTACGGGCTGGGCGGCGGGATGTTCGTGGCGCCGCCCTATCTGCAACCGACGCCGCCGCCCGACCCGGCCCCCGATTCCGATCCCGATCCTGCCGGCGCGCCCTAGCGCCGCGCGGACTTGCTGTCTTTGGCCCTGATCTGCAAGGAGGAATGGATGGATCGCACGTTCGCCGGCTCCGAGCCGGCCGCCGGGCAGAGCGCCGGCGAGGCCCTGTGGAAGCAGCGCTACCGCGCCATCGGCATCTGGTACGGCGCGACGGCGCGGCTGGCGCCCGAGCGCGGCCTGGTGATCAGCGCCGCGACCGGCGCGCCCCAGCTCTACGCATGGGAGGTCGCGTCCGGCGCCTTGCGCCAGCTCACCTTCCAGCCCGACGGCGTCGTCGAGGGCACGCTGGCGCCTGATGGCGGCTACGTCTACTATCTGCGCGACCAGGCCGGCGGCGAGAGCGGCCACTATGTCCGCGTGCCTTGGGCCGGCGGCCCCGAGCAGGACCTGACCCCGGACCTGCCGCCCTACGCGGCGCTCTACCGCTGCTCGCTCAGCGACGACGGCCGGCGCTTCGCCTTCACCCCGACCGAGCCGGGCGGCTTCCCGCTCTACTGCCTGGATCTGAACGCCGACGGGCCGGCCGGGCCGCCGCGCGAGCTGCACCGCAGCCCCAAGCTGGTCGAGGACGCCTTGCTTTCGCCCGACGGCGCGCTGGCGGCGATCGCCACCACCGAGCACGCGGCGGCCCGCCAGTACAGCCTGGCGGTCTTCGACGCCGCCGGCGGCGGGCTGGTCGCCGAGCTGTCGGATTTACCCGGCGGCAGCTTGCGCGCAATCTGTTTCTCGCCAGTCCCGGGCGAGCGCCGGCTGCTGTGCATGGCCGATCGCGCCGGCCTCAACCAGCCGCTGATCTGGGACCTCGCCAGCGGCGGGCGGCTGGAGCTGCCGCTGTCCTTGGCCGGCGACATCGAGCCGCTGGACTGGTCGGGCGACGGCCGGCGCCTGCTGCTGCGCCAGACCGATCGCGCCGCCCAGCGGCTCTACGCCTGGGACCTGGCCGCCGGGTCGCTGACTGCGCTCCACGGGGCGAGCGGCGCCTACATCGGCGCCCAGTTCGGCGCTGGCAGCGAGGTGATCGCCTTCTGGGGCGATTCAACCCATCTGCCCGAGCTGATCAAGCTTGACGCCGCGACCGGCGCCTTCCTCGGCACGCTGCTCGCCAGCGACCGCGACCTGCCGGCCCGGCGCTTCCGCTCGGTCTCGTTCCGCTCCTCGGACGGCGCTGAGGTCCAGGGCTGGCTGGGCGCGCCCGACGGTCCCGGCCCGTTCCCGACGATCCTCGCGGCCCACGGCGGCCCGCACATCGTCGAGTACGAGCTCTACGATCCCGGCGGCCAGGCTTGGCTGGATCACGGCTACGCCTATCTTTCCGTCAACTATCGCGGCTCGACGACCTTCGGCCGCGAATTCAAGGAGCAGGTTTGGGGCGATTTGGGCCACTGGGAGCTTGAGGATCTGGCCGCCGCCCGCGAGTGGCTGATCGCCGAGGGCGTGGCCCTGCCGGACGCGATCCTGGTCAGCGGCGGATCCTACGGCGGCTACCTGACGCTGATGGCGCTTGGCAAGCAGCCCGGGCTGTGGGCCGGCGGCCTGGCGCTGGTAGCGCCCGCCGACTTCTTCACCGAATACTACGAGGGCACCGACTGGTCGAAAGGCTATCTGCGGGCGATGATGGGCGGGACGCCCGAGGAGAAGCCCGAGGCCTACGCCGCCAGCTCGCCCATCACCTATGTCGAGAGCGTCGCGGCGCCGCTGCTGGTCATCCAGGGCAAGAACGACCTGCGCTGCCCCCCGCGCCAGATGGAGTTGTACGCCGACAAGATGCGGGCGCTGGGCAAGCCGTTCGAGATCGATTGGTTCGATGCCGGCCACGGCGCGATGGACCTGGAGATGGTGATCGGTTTCCAGGAGCGCTTCCTCCAGTTCGCCGACCAGATTTTGCGGGCGCGCCGCGCCTGATCCGCCGGGCGGGCTCGTCCCGCCGCACACGCGGGGGCGGCGCCGCGTCTTGCTTGGTGGGCGGCGCGGCGCCCTTCCCCGGACCGCGCCGGGGCCGGTTCCATGCTATGCTTGGTGGGCAGCATGGGCCGGTCCCGGCCTTGGTTTAAGCGGAGGGTTCGTTATGATTGGCAATGAGCCGCCCGGCGCCGACGCCGCGGCGCTGGGCGAGGCCCTGGCCTGCGGCGCCACGCTGCCCGGGAGCTGGTACGCGGACGCCGGGCAGTTCCGCCGCGAGCGCGACGAGATCATCTACCGCACCTGGCAGTATGTCGGGCGGGTCGATCAGGTCAGCGCGGCCGGCGATTTTTTCACCTGCAAGATCGGCGACGTGCCGCTGGTGGTGGTCTGCGAGGCGCCCGGGGCGCTGCGCTGCCTGGTCAATGTCTGCGGCCACCGGGGCAGCGAGGTCGTGCTGTGCGCGTCCGGCAACCGGCGGACGCTCCAGTGCCACTATCACGGCTGGACCTACAACCTTGACGGCACGCTGCGGGCGGCGCCCCGCTCCGCCGAGCAGCCGGCCTTCGATCCGGCGGCCTTCGCGCTGCGCCAGGTCCGCCTCGACACCTTCGGCCCCTTCATTTTCGCCAATCTCGATCCCGGGGCGCCGCCGCTGGCCCATTTCCTCGGCGAGCTGCCGGCCCTGATGCGCGAAGCCGGCGCCTCGCTGGAGGGACTGAAGCTGCGCGGCGGCAAGGTCTACGACATGGCCTGCAATTGGAAGATTGTCGTCGAGAACTACCTGGAGTGCTATCACTGCGCCGTCGCCCATCCCAGCTTCGCCGAGCTGATCGATCTCAACCGCTACGAGGTGCTGCCCTACGAGTATTTCTCGCTCCAGCGCGGCCCGGCCAAGAACGCCCCCGAGGAAAACCGGCTCTACGACGCCAGCGGCGGCCCGCAAGAAGGGCTCTACGCCTATCTCTGGCCCAATTTCATGCTCAACATCTACCCCGGCCGCGGCAACGCCTCGCTCAATTTCATCGTGCCGGTGGCGCCCGACCGCACGCTGGCAGTGTATGAGTTTTATTTCGGCGACGACATGCCGCAGAGCGAATCCGACAGCATCGTCGAGTTCATCGAGCAGGTCCAGCAGGAGGATATCGTGCTCTGCGAGTCGGTCCAGCGCGGCATGGCCTCGGGCTATTTCGGGCAGGGCCAGCTCATGCTCAGCCGCGAAAACGGCATCCAACACTTCCAGCGCCTGGTCTTCGAGGCGATGAGGGATGTGGGGTAGGGATCAGGGATCAGGGATCAGGGATCAGGGGCCGGCCGTGAAGCTCTGCGGATGTTCTCGGCGCCGCCCGCCATGCCGAAGTCCGGCCTGACCCCTGATCCCTGACCCCTAGCTCCCTATCCCAGCGCGGCGCGCAGGGCGGCGAAGGCCCGGCGGGCGTAGGCCACGGGATGTTCGCGCCCGCCCTCGGCCAGCCAGGCGGCGGTGCCGACGCGCAGCGCGCCGATCGCCGCCATCGCCACCAGCTGCGGCTCAAGGTCGCCGGGCTGGCGGCCCATGCGCGCGGCCAGGGTCGCTGCCAGCGCCTGCTCCAGCCGGGCGTATTTGGCCTGCTCGCGGGCATGGAGTGTCGGCGTCTCGTGGATGAGCCTGGCGAGCGCCAGGGTCTGCTCATGATCGAACTGGCTGATCGCGGCGACGAGCGCCTCCTCGGTGGCGCGCAGCGGGGCGGCTCCCGCCGGCTGGGCGGCCAGCGCGGCGTTGATCGCCTCGTCGCTGGCGTCCTGCCAGGCGAAGACCAGATCCTCCTTGCTGGCGAAGTAGTGGAAGAAGGTGCGCCGCGCGACGTCGGCGGCCGCCGCGATCGCCTCGATCGTCGTGCTGTCGAAGCCGCGCTCCAGAAACAGCCGCATCGCCCCGGCGATCAGCCGCTCGCGGGTTTGCCGGCGCTTGCGTTCGCGCAGCCCAGGCGGGGGCGTGTCGCTCATGTCATATCTCCTAAAGATTTCACCTGTTGCAAATTTGCATCGAGTGCATTATAGTCCATCCCAGGTTGATTGACTATCGCGAACTTCAAGGAGATCATCGTATGACCGCGTGGACCACCGCGAACATTCCCTCGCAGGCCGGCAAGCTGGCGATCGTCACCGGCGCGACCGGCGGGCTGGGCTACGAGACCGCCCTCGCCCTGGCCGGGGCCGGCGCCGAGGTGATTCTGGCCGGCCGCAATCCGGACAAAGGCGACGCCGCGCTGGCGGCGATCCGGGGCGGCCAGCCGGGCGCCGCCGTCAGCTTCGAGCGCGTCGACCTGGCCAGCCTCGATTCGGTCGCCGCGTTCGCCGGGCGCATGCTCGCCGCCGATCGGCCGATCGATCTGCTGATCAACAACGCCGGCGTGATGGCGCTGCCCAAGCGCCAGGAGACCGCCGACGGCTTCGAGCAGCAGCTCGGCACCAACTACCTCAGCCACTTCGCCCTGACCGGCCGGCTGCTGCCGCTGCTGCGGCGGGCGGACCGGCCGCGCGTCGTCCAGCTCAGCAGCGTGGCCCATCGCAACGGCCGGCTCGACTTCGGCGACCTGCAAGCCGAGCGACGCTACCAGCCCTGGGCCGTCTACAGCCAATCCAAGCTGGCCATGCTGGTGTTCGCCATGGAGTTGCAGCGCCGCAGCGACGCCAACGGCTGGGGCCTGGTCAGCGTCGCCGCCCATCCCGGCTGGGCGCGCACCGACCTGATCGCCAACGGGCCGGCTGCCGGGGCCGGGCGCCGGCTCATGCTGGCGATGGAAAACGTGATTTTCCCGCTGCTCGGCCAATCCGCCGCCGCCGGCGCCCTGCCGACACTCTACGCCGCCACCGCGCCCGAGGTCCGGGGCGGCGAGTACTACGGCCCGCTCGGCGCCGGGGAGCGCCGGGGCGCGCCCGGCCGCGCGGAGATTTCGCAGCAGGCCTGGGATCTGGCCGCCGCCGCCCGGCTCTGGGAGGAGTCCGAGCGCCTGACCGGGGTGTCGTTCGCAGCGCGGCGCGCCGCCGCCTAGGAGCCGCCATGAAAATCATCTTGTTCGGCGCCACTGGCATGATCGGCCAGGGCGTGCTGCGCGAATGCCTGCTGGACCCCGGGGTCAGCGAGGTGCTGGCGATCGGTCGCAGCGCGCTCGGCAGGCAGCATGCCAAGCTGCGCGAGATCGTGCGGGCCGATCTGTACGACCTGGCGCCGCTGGAGGCCGATCTGACCGGCTTCGACGCCTGCTTTTTCTGCCTGGGGGTCTCGTCGGCGGGGATGGGCGAGGAGCAGTACCGGCGCGTCACCTACGACCTGACGCTAGCGGTCGCCAAGACGCTGGCCCGGCTCAATCCTGCCATGACCTTCATCTATG
>DASWWB010001277.1:0-4954 GCA_036406115.1 Herpetosiphonaceae bacterium | reverse complement strand
GCTCGACGCTGGTCTTGAATAGCTCGGCCTGGTCCTGCTCGTCGAGCAGGGAGGCCAGGTTGTGGATGAGCGGATGGCGGCTGTTCAGCTCCAGCACCCGCACCGGCACCTGGTAGTCCTGGCCGAGCATGCGGCGGATGCGCTCCATGTCGCGCCCGCCCAGCTCATCGGCCACGGCGGCGAGGCGGGCCGGGCTGTTGCGCAGGCGCTGCGAGGTCCGCACGTCGCTGACCCGCTCGGCGCCGAGGATGGCCTTGACCCGGTCGGCGAGCTGGCCGAACAGCGCCGGCGAGAGCGCGCCCTCCTGGGCCTCGTCCTGGTTCTCGTCAGCGGCGGCCTCGTCGACATTGCGCAGCTGCTTGTCCTCGTAGTCGCGCAGCGCCGACATCAGGAAGCTGTCGATCGGCTCGGTCAGCAGCAGGACTTCGATCCCCTGCTCGATGTAGTAGTCGAGGTGGGGCGAGCGCCGGGCGCCGGGCAGATTGTCAGCCAGCAGGTAGAAGATCTCGCTCTGGCCCTCGTTCATGCGCTCGACATAGCCCTTGAGCGTGGTCAGGCCGTCGCCGTGGGTCGAGTGGAATCGCAGCAGCGGGGCGATCTGCGAGCGGGTCGTCGGATCGGTGACCAGCCCCTCCTTGAAGAACGGGCCGAACTCGCGCCAGAACTCGGCGAACTTCTCGGCGTCGTCGTTGGCCAGGGCCTCGATCTCCTTGGTGACCTTGCCGGTCAGCACCTTGGCGATCTGGCGCATCACGCTGCTGCTCTGGACCGTCTCGCGCGAGACATTGAGCGGCAGGTCCTCGGAGTCGACCACGCCCTGGACGAAGCGCAGGTACCTGGGCAGCAGCTCCTCGTTGCGCTCCTGGATGAGCACCTTGCGCGAGTAGAGCTTGAGGCCCGGGTCGGGCATCTGGCGCGTCATACCCTGCTCGCGCTTGGCGGGCAGAAAGAGGATGGCATGGAGGTCGACCGGCGCATCGGTGCTGACGTGGATCGTGCGCAGCGGATCGTTGAAATCGTACGAGACCTGGCGGTAGAAATTGTTGTAGTCCTCCTCGGTCACGTCGCGGGGCTGCTTGCGCCAGATCGCGGTGCGCGAGTTGAGCGTGCGCTGGCTCTCGCCCTCGCCGGCGTAGATCGGGAAGGCGACGAAATTGGAGTGCTGGCGGACGATCTGCTCGACGCGCCAGAGCTTGGCGAACTCGTCGGCGTCCTCTTTGAGCACAATCTCGATCGTCGTGCCGCGGGTCGCGCGCTCGGCGGGCTCGATCGTGTACGAGGCTTCGCCCTGCGAGACCCAGCGCCAGGCGGTGGCGTCGGGGTGGTAGGAGAGCGACGTCACCCGCACCTCGTCGGCGGCCATGAAGACCGAATAGAAGCCGACGCCGAACTGGCCGATGATCTCGCTGTTGCCGGTGCCGCCGCCCTCTTGGATGCGCTGGAGGAAGGCTTTGGCGCCGGACTGGGCGACCGTGCCGAGGTTCTGGATCATCTCATCGCGGGTCAGGCCGATGCCGGTGTCGCTGATGCGCAGGATGCGCTCGTCCTCGACGGTCTCGATCGTGATCGCCAGCTCGGCCTCGGGATCGCGCACGTCGCGGTTGGTCAGCATCTCGAACTGGACGCGGTTGAGCGCGTCGGAGGCGTTGGAGATGAGCTCGCGCACGAAAATCTCACGGTGGGTGTACAGCGAGTGAATCAAAATATGCAGGACTTGCTGGATCTCTGCCTGGAATTGATATTGTTCGCGCTCGGGCGCGCCCGCCTGATCGGTCATAGCTGCTCGCTCCTTGGACTGGGATTTTCTCTTCCGGGCGATTGTAGCACGCCGACCGTTAGCGCCGAGTCAGCGGAGTGTTAGCGTTGCGTTGGAATCGCGGCGGCGGCTAGGCGCCCTCGGCGATCTCCGCCAATTCGGGCGCCCGGAGGGTGTCGGCGCGGGCGCGGAACGACCGGAGCTTGCCTTCGAGCTTGGCCAGCTCGCCCTGGATGGCGGCGATCTGGCCGTTGAGGCGGTCGCGGTGGGCCGCCAGCAGCTCGCAGCATTGGTCCAGCGCCCCCTCGCCCTGGCGGTAGAGCGCGACGAACTCCTGGATCTGGCCGATCGACATGCCAGTTTCGCGCAGGTGCTTGATCGACCTGGCGCGGGCGAGGTGGCTGGCGGCGTAGGCCCGGCGGCCGGCGGCGGTGCGCGGCACGGCGTCGAGCAGGCCGATGCGCTCGTAGTAGCGCAGGGTGTGGGCGGTCAGGCCGGTCTGCTCGGCCAGCTGCTGGATCGTCAGCGCTTGCTCCATCGGTATCCTCCTTGAGCGGGCCGACGCAAACGCTCCCGCCGGGGCGGCGAGCCCGGGCGGGAGCGATGCCGGTTCGGCCTGGCGCGGGCTAGGCGGTCTCGCCGGTGATCGACAGCTCGTCGCCGGCGGCGGGGCGCTCCTCGCTGGCGCGGGCGTCGCCGCCGCCGGTCTCGTCAGCGCCGGCTGTGTCGGCGCCGGCGGGTTCGATCGGCTCGGCGCCGGCCGCGTCATCTTCGGCGTCGGCGTCGGCGTCGATGTCGGCGTCGATCTCATCAGCCCCTGCGTCCTCGTCATCCTCGCCGTCTTGATCATCCTCGTCCTGCTCGTCATCATCGGCGCCGCCGAGGCCGAGGCTTTGGCGGGCGAGATTGAGGCCGACTTTGCCGCGCAGCAGCAGATCATCCATCGTGGAGACGCGCTCCTCGCGGGGCAGGGCCATGATGAAATGATTGAACAGGTGGCTGTGGGCGCGGACAAAGCCCTCCAGGTCGGCGTCCGGGTTCTGGAGGCGCCAGGTTTCGAGCTGGATGGCGAGGAACTCGGCCATCTGCTCCTGGGCGTCGGGAGTGAGCTGGGCGGCGGCGCCGGCGATGAAATATTCGCCGGCCACGGGCACGAGGTGGGTGACCACGACCTCGCCCTGCTTGAGGCGCTGGGCGGCGGCGTGATCGCGGAGGCGGTGCTCCTCGCCGGTGATCATATCGCGGATCTGGGCGCCCTTGCCTTTGATGATCTCCTCGACCACATAGGGCCGCAGGCGGGAGTTGATCCAGGTCGGCAGCAGCTCGCGCTCCAGCTCGTCAAGCTCCTCGTCGGATTCGAGCAGATTGGCGGCGATGCGCTCGCCGAGGGTCGTGCCGCTCTCGCCGAGATAATCGAAGACCAGCCAGGTCAGGAAGCGATCGGCGCCGCGATCCTCCTTGTCGTCAAGCTCGGTCAGGTCGGCCAGCTGGTACTGGCCCTGCCAGAACAGCTCCATGGCGGCGGGGACGAGCGGCATGGTCTCCTCGTCCTGGGCCTTGCTGATCATCTTCTCGAACAGCTGATCCTGGGCGCGCCGCAGGCGGCGGGCGTGATCGGCCTGTTCGCGGTCGATGGGCTCGTGACAGTGCTTGTATTTCTTGCCGCTGCCGCACGGGCAGGGATCATTGCGGCCGATGGCTGCCATAGCTGCTCCTTGAAACTACTTGGGCTCGGCCTCGCCGGCGGGGAGGCTCCAGGCGAAGGTGCTGCCCTTGCCGGGAGCGCTTTCGACCCAGATCCGCCCGCCGTGGGCCTCGATGCCTAATTTGCAAAAGGCCAGGCCGAGGCCGGTCGAGCGGCGGTCGTTGCTGGCGGGGCTGAAGCGCTCGAAAATCCGCTCGGCCTGCTCGGGGGCGATGCCGGGGCCCTGGTCGGTGATCCGGACCTGGGCCACGCCGTTGCTTTGGGAGGCCTGGACGCGGATGGTGCTGTAGGCGGGGCTGTGCTTGAGGGCGTTGTCGAGCAAGCTGAGCATCACCCGGCGCATCTTTTCGGCGTCGAACCAGACCGGCCCGCCGTCGGCGCCGTACTCCATCACCAGATTGACCGCGCGCTGCTGGGCGAGCGGCGTGACCTGGGCCACGCTGGACTCGATCAGCGGGCGCAGCGGATTGGCGAAGCGGTGGAGGCTGGCGGGATCGTGCTGGAGCTTGTTCATCTCCAGCAGCGTGTTGACCATATCGAGCAGTCTGGTGGTCGAGCGGCGGGCGTTGGCCAGCACGCGCTCGCTGCCGGACGGCAGCTCGCCGGCGAGCAGGGTGTCCTGGGCGGCCAGGATGCTGGTGAGCGGGTCGTGCATATCCTGGACCAGCAGATCGAGGAACTGGGTCCGCATCTGCTCCAGCTCGTGGGCGGCGGTCTGGTTGCGGAACAGGGCGATCTGGCCGACGATCTCGCCGCTGGTGCCGCGAACCGGCGCCGTGACCAGGCGGACCACGGCGTGCTGGCCGATCAGCTGCTCCAGGAGCAGGCTGCGGCGCTCGCCCTCGCGCTCATCGGCGAGGATGCGCAGGCGGCCGGGGTTTTCGCGCTGCCAATCGGCGAGCTGGCGGCCTTCGAGGCGGTCGATATCGGCCCACATGCGATTGGCGGCGGTGTTGGCGGCGACGATCGCGCCATCGGCGTCGACGACCGCCAGGCCGTCGGCCACCAGATCGAGGGCGGTGGCCAGCCGGTCGCGCTCGATGCTCCACTGCTGGGCCATGCGCTCCAGCCGGCCCTGCTCGGCGTTGAGGGCGCTGCCGCGGTCGGCGAGCGCGGTTTGCTGGTCGCTGAGCTGGCCGCGGGTGTTGTGGAGGAGGCAGGCGCCGCTGGTGAGCAGCGCGGCGACCAGCGCGAGCATGCCGCTGACCAGCAGATAGTTCTGGCGCTCCAGCTCGGCGACCGGCGGCAGCGCCGTCAGCTCCAGGGCCCAGAACAGGCCCAGCGCGACGAGGGCCGCCAGCGGCACGTTGCGCCAGCTGAGGAACAGCGCCGCGAAGATCATCGGCACCAGGGTGGCGGCCAGCCAGAGCCCGCGCAGCGCGGGCAGGAACCAGAGCCCGCCGCCGAGGAGCAGCGCCGCCCAGGCCACCAGCGCCCAGCCGCCCAGGGCCGCCCGCCGCCGCCAGGCGCCGATCAGCCCGGCCAGGGCCGCC
>DASWWB010001276.1:0-3809 GCA_036406115.1 Herpetosiphonaceae bacterium | reverse complement strand
GGCCAGGGATCAGGGGTCAGGCCCGGCTTCCTCGATGGATGATATTCCTGACAGCACCCGCCATGGCGAAGTCCGGCCTGACCCCTGATCCCTGGCCCCTTCGCCTGTTTGGCAGCCGCCCCAACCCCTGCTATAATCACGCGCTGACGGACAGCTGGAGGATGACATGCGACGTCTGCGCAACGGGCTGCTGATGGTGGCCCTTCTTTCTTTTCTGGCGGCCTGCGGGGCGGGCACGCCGACGATCTACGACTTGGTCGAGACCCCGGCGGCCTACAGCGGCAAAGAGATCACGGCCCAGGGCGTGTATGTCTGGCGGCCGGGCGACCCCGGCGTCTCCGTGCTGTCCTCGGGCGTCTCGACCCGCGACGACGGCACCGACGCCCAGCCGCTTGACCAGCAGGTCTGGCTTGAGAATTTCCCGGCCGAGGTGAGCGCTGAGCTGCACCGGCCGGTCGACGGCGTCTACGGCGCGGTCGAGGTGACCGGCCGCTTCGAGAGCGGCGGCCAGTTCGGCCCGGGCGGCGCCTACGCCAGCAGGCTGACGGTCAGCGGCGCCAAAGTCATCGAGCAGATCGAGCGGACGCGCCAGGACGCGCCGCGCGAGGCGCTCGCCGGCCAGGTGTCGGTTCACGACCTGGCGGCCGACGGCGCCCGCTTCAACGGCCAGCGGGTCACCACCCGCGGCTTTTATTTCTGGACGCCTGCCACCTCGGGGCTGCTGGCCGTCGGCGTGGAGACCGAGGTCGCGCCGGGCGGCGGCGCCGGCGGGCTCAACCCGCAGCCGGTCGGCCAGGCGATTTCGATGGAGGGCTTCCCGCCCGATCTCTCGGCCAAGCTGAACGTCGGCCCCGCCAACGGCTTCGTCTGGGGCCTGGTCGAGGTCAGCGGCACGTTCGAGAGCGGCGGCCACTACGGCGTCAATGGCTTGCGCTCCTCGCAGCTGATTCTCGATCCCGCCTCCGTCAAGCCCATCAACTAGGGCAGGTGCTGCATGTATTATTTCGTCGAAGCCATGCACGAGGGCGACATTCCCCGCGTGCAGGAAATTGAGCGCCAAAGCTTCACCGCGCCCTGGTCGGCCAACACCTACCGCCGCGAGCTGAACACGCCCGAGACGAGCCGTTACCTGGTGGCCCGCTCCAGCCCGACCCTGCCGCCCGAGGAGCCGGCCGGCCCGCCCGCCCGGCGGCCGCTGCTGGCCACGCTGTTGCCGCCGCTGTTCAGCAAGCCCCAGCCGCCCAGCCCCTATCCGATCGTCGGCTACGGCGGGCTTTGGCTGATGGTCGACGAGGCCCACGTGACCACGATCGCGGTGTCGCCGTCGCACCGCGGCCTCGGCATCGGCGAGCTGCTGCTCAACGGCCTGATCGACCAGGCGACGGAGCTTCAGGCCAGCCGCCTGACCCTGGAGGTGCGCATCTCCAACGAGTCGGCCCAGCGGCTGTATCTGAAATACGGCTTCCAGCCCAGCGGCACCCGCCCCCGCTACTACACTGACAACGGCGAGGACGCGCTGATTATGTGGACCGACACCATCACTGACGACGCCTACCAGGTCCGGCTGCGCGACCTGCGCGAGCGCCTGGCGCTCCGGCTGCGCAAACAGGCGGGCATGCCCGACCCCCGCAGCCTGGCCTGATCACCCTCATAACAGGAGCATTCATGAAGATCATTGTTGCAGGAACCGGCTTTGTCGGCCTGACGCACGCGGCGGTCTGCTCGGAGTACGGCCACGAAGTCCACGCCTACGATATCGACGAGCGCCGCCTGGCCGCCTACCGCTCCGCCGAGCGCGCCCAGATCGAGCACTATGTCAGCGAGCCGGGCCTGGCCCCGATCATCGCCGAGACGATCAACCGCTACCTCTTTTTCACCAGCGACCTGGAGTCGGTGATCGAGGGCGTCGATGCGATTTTCCTCTGCCTGCCGACCCCGCCGAACCGCGACGGCTCGTCCGACCTGAGCTTCTACTTCGACGCGCTCAACCATATCTGCGGCCTGCTGGCGCGGCGCAAGGACACCCGGCGCGTGGTGCTGATCAACAAGAGCACGGTGCCGATCGGCACGGGCCGCCAGCTGGAGCGCGTGCTGCGCGAGCACAACGTGCCCAACGCCGGCATCGCCTCCAATCCAGAGTTCCTGCCCGAGGGCAACGCGGTCGAGAAGTCCCGCCACCCCGACCGGGTGGTGGTCGGCGCCGACAGCGAGGAAGATTTCGCCATTCTGCGCCGGATCTACTCGCAGTTCGTCAACCATGTCCGCATCCGCTACCTGGAGACGACGCCCGAGACCGCCGAGGCGATCAAATACATGGCCAACACGCTGCTGCTGACCTACATCTCATTCTGGAACGGCGTCGGCGCCCGGCTCGGCGAGCACCTGCCCAACGTGCGGATGGAAGATCTCAAGCGCGGCGTCACCGCCGATTCGCGCATCAGCACCTGGGGCTCGTATGTCTCGAACGGCGCCGGCGGCTCCTGCTTCGGCAAGGACATCCAGTCGCTGATCTACCAGCTCAAGACCGCCGGCCAGGCCACCGACCTGCTCCAGTCGGTCTATTCGATCAACGAGTACCAGAAAACCTATCTCGTCGACCGGGCGGCCCGCGAGGCCGGCGTCAGCTTCAACCACAAGTCGGTCGCCCTGCTCGGCCTCTCCTTCAAGCAGCGCACCAACGATATGCGCGACTCGTCGTCGCTCCAGGTGGTCGAGGCGCTGCTGGCGCGGGGCGTGCGCGAGATCCGGGCCTACGACCCGCTGGCGGTCAGCGAGGCCAAGCGCTTCTTCAACCCCGAGCAGAACCATCTGTTCGACAAAATCTCCTACCACGAGACGCCCAAGGCGGCGCTCGAAGGCAGCGATATGCTCTTTATTTCGACTGACTGGGAGGAGTTCCGCGGCCTGTCGCGGACGATCGAGGAGACGGTCCGGCCGCCCTATCTGGTGATCGACGGCCGCCGCATGATCCCCGACTACGAGGAGCTGGTGGGGCGCGGCTACGGCTACCTGGCCGTCGGCTCGCCCTACCTGGCCCCCGCCGAGCGCGACGCCTGATTCTTCGCGCCGCCGCCCGGCCACCGGGCGGCGGCGCTGCGCGGGAGCTTGCCATGCAGCAGACGATCCTGGACCAGATTTTCGCCCACAAGCGGATCGAGGTTGAGCGCCAGCGGGCCAAGGTGACCTTCGCCAAGGTCCAGCTCCAGGCCAAGGCTGCGCCGCCGCCGCGCGATTTCGCCGCCGCCCTGCGCGGGCCCGGCCTGGCGCTGATCGCCGAGGTCAAGAAGGCCAGCCCCAGCAAGGGCGTCCTGCGCGAGAATTTCCTGCCGCTGGAGCTGGCCCAGACCTACGCCGAGAACGGCGCCGCCGCAATCTCGGTCCTGACCGACGTGCGCTTTTTCCAGGGCAGCTTGCAGTATCTCAAGGGCGTCCGCCAGCATCTGGCCGGCCTTGGCCGCGAGACGCCGCTGCTGCGCAAGGATTTTATCTTCGATCCCTACCAGGTCTACGAGGCCCGGGCCTATGGCGCCGACGCCCTGCTGCTGATCGCCGCCATGCTCGACGACGATGCCATGGGCACGCTGCTCCAGATGACCGAGGGCCTGGGCATGACGGCGCTGGTCGAGGTCCACGACGAGGCCGAGCTTGAGCGGGCGCTTGATATCGGCGCCTCGGTGATCGGCGTCAACAACCGCAATCTCCACACGTTCGCGGTGGATCTGCGGACCAGCGAGCGGCTGGCGGCCCGGCTGGCGGCGCTGGGATTGACCGAGCCGCCGCTGCTGGTGGCCGAGAGCGGCATCCACACC
>DASWWB010001275.1:0-7278 GCA_036406115.1 Herpetosiphonaceae bacterium | reverse complement strand
TATCGACCCAGATCCGGCGCGAGCGCTCCTGGGTGAGGTCGGTGTGGATGTGCTTGACCTCGGTGTAGGGCTCCAGGGCCTGCGGGCCGAGCTCACGGCCGATGCCGCTCATCTTATAGCCGCCGAAGGGCGCCTTGGCGTTGATCAGGTGGTGGTCGTTGATCCAGACCGTGCCGGCGCGGATGCGCTGGGCGACCTCCTGGGCCTCTTGCAGGTCGCGGCTCCAGACGCTGGCGGCCAGGCCGTAGGGCGTGTCGTTGGCGATCGTCAGCGCCTCGCCGACCGTCTGGTAGCGGATGACGCAGAGCACGGGGCCGAAAATCTCCTCGCGGGCGATCCGCATGGTGTTCTTGACCTCGGTGAAGATCGTGGGCTCGACATAAAAGCCGTTGGCCAGCGCGGGATCGGCGGGCCGCTTGCCGCCGCAGCGGAGGGTCGCGCCCTCCTCGACGCCGAGCCTGATGTACTCCTCGACCGCGCGGCGCTGGCTCTCGGAGACCAGCGGGCCGAGATCGTTGGTCAGCTCCAGCGGATCGCCCAGCACGAGCTTCTCGGCGCGGGCGACCAGCCGCTCGACGAACTCATCGTGGAGCGAATCGGGCAGCAGCAGGCGGGTGCCGGCCTCGCAGCTCTGGCCGCAGTGCATGAAGGCGGCCCAGAGCGCGCCGTCGACCGCGAGGTCGAGATCGGCGCCGGGCAGCACGACGACCGGCGACTTGCCGCCAAGCTCCAGGGTGACGCGCTTGAGATTGCGGCCGGCGACCTCGGCGATGTGGCGGCCGACATCGGTCGAGCCGGTGAAGGCGATCTTATCCACGTCGGGATGCTCGATCAGCCGCTCGCCGACGACGCTGCCGGCGCCGGTGATGACATTCAGCACGCCCGGGGGCAGCAGCCCCGAGTCGTGGATGATCTGGGCCATGCGCAGGGCGGTGAGCGGCGTCAGGGAGGCGGGCTTGAGGATCAGGCTGTTGCCGGCGGCCAGCGCGGGGCCGATCTTCCAAATCGCCATCAGGAACGGGTAGTTCCAGGGGATGATCTGGCCGCAGACGCCGACCGGCTCGCGCCACTGGGCGTTGGCGCTGGGCGAGGGGAAATCGATGTGCGGCAGCGGGCGCATCGGGTGCTCGCGGGCCAGCTCGGCGAAATAGCGCAGATGCTCGACGCCGACCGGGATGTCCATCAGCGTGCTTTTGCGCAGCGTCGTGCCGCCGTTGATCGTCTCCAGCTCGGCCAGCTCGTCGGTGTGCTCCTCGATCAGGTCGGCGATCGCCTCGAGGATGCGGGCGCGCTCGGCGGGCTTGACGCCGGCCCAGGAGCCGACGCTGAAGCTGTGGCGGGCGGCGGCGACCGCCTGGTTGATGTCGTCGAGGGTGGCCTTGGCCACGACGGCGATCGGCTGGCCGGTGGCGGGGTTGCGCAGGGTTTCGGTCGCGCCGTCGCCGCTGGCGGTCCATGCGCCGTTGATGTAGAGGCCGTAGGTCGGGAGTTCCTGCTCTGTCATAGACACAAATCTCCATTGATGGGGTCATCAGCGCCGAGGTTGTGCGTTCATCATAGCACAGATATGACGCATGGTGTCAGCGGGGGGATTTCCCCGCGCCCCTTTCCGTTTGCCTTGCGAAGGCAGCCGCTTTCTTCTCTCCTTGCAGGAGGGGCCACCTCCCCCCGCCCTCCTTGCAGGAGGGGCCACCTCCCCCCGCCCTCCGTGCAGGAGGGAGCGCAAGGGGCGTTGCCCCCTGCACCCCCGAAGGTACGCGCGTAGTCGTCGTGAGTGATTGGTTGGTGGGTACCATGGGTTTTGCGGCGGCGGGGAGGGTGCTGGGACCGGGTATGGCACAGGCCGAGGATTCGATTTAGCGCGGCTTCGTGCGTTGGCTGCGGCATCAAGCCTTAAGCGACTACGGAAACAATCTCACCCTCATCCCTAAAATAAAACGCGGGCCGCCCTGCGACGGCCCTGTGCGCCCGAACCTATTGAACGCCCATCACGGCCTTTGGGGGATGCAAGGGGGCATGCCCCCTTGCGCTCCTCCCGGCAGGGAGGCGGGGGAGGGCGATCCCCCGCGCCAGCGGAAAAACTCGCGTGAGCGGAACATCCCCCTAGCCAGGGCCGGGGTTGAAATTACCGATCTTTCCTCAGCGAGTCGTTGCGGACGGGAATGATCGGCCGGTTGGGATCGTTGGCGTCCACCTTGCCGTCGGACAGATCGGGGATGAGCCCGTCGTCGTACATTTCCGCCATGCCGACCTGGCGCTCCCTGCCGGCGTAATCGGCCTTGGGGTCGAGATCGTCGTGATCGAGCTGGTGTTCGACCATCGCCTGGTGCTCGGGGAGCTGGGCGGCGGCGTCGGCCTCGGCCTTGAGCCGCTCCATCACCGGGACCACATTCTGCTCCAGCTGGTCGTGGATCCCCTTGAGCTGCTCGTTGGCGGCGTCGAAGCGGGCGCGCTGCTGGGCGACGATATCGTCAGGCTCGGGGTTGTACTGCTCGCCGGCGGGGCGGTCCAGCACGCCGTCGGCCAGCTCGCGCTCGCGGTCGGCGGCCTGGCTCAGGCGCCCGGCGGGCTGCTCGTTGAAATCGCTCATTCCAAACCTCCTTCACCGGGTTCAGTCCGGTTATCTGAGGCTGGGTGATGCACATCCCGTGCCGCCGCTAGGCCGGCTCCAGCACCCGGGCCAGGACGAACTTGAGGTAGCGGCCCTCCAGGAAGTGGGCCGGCACCGGGTGGTCGGGGGCGTGGCCGGCCTCGTGGATGATCGAGAGCCTCCGGTCGGCCTGGGCCGCAGCCTCGCCGAGCATGGCGCGGAACAGCTCGGGCGCCATCTGGCTGGTGCAGGAGGCGCTGGCCAGCAGCCCGTCGGGCGCCACGCACTGGATCGCCAGGGCGTTGAGCTTGGCGTAGGCCCTGGTCGCGGCGTGGAGGTTTTTCTTGGAGCGGGCGAACGACGGCGGATCGAGGATCACCAGATCGTAGGTATCGCCGCGCTGGATGGAGCGATGGAGGAAATCGAAGCAGTCGCGGGCGAGGAAGGCGTGCTGCTCGCCGTCCAGGCCGTTGAGCGCGAAGTTGCGCCGGGCGTCCTCGGCGGCGGCGGGCGCGATATCGACGCTGGTGGTGGCGGCGGCCCCGCCGCGGGCGGCGTAGAGCGAGAAGGCGCCGGTGTAGGCGAAGCAGTTCAGCACCGTGCGGCCGGCGCTCCACTGCTCGACGGTGCGGCGGTTTTCGCGGTGGTCGAGGAACAGGCCGGTCTTCTGGCCCTCGTAGAGATTGGCCAGGAAGCGCAGCCCATGCTCCTCGACGACCAGATCGCGCGGCGGCAGCTCGCCCCAGAGCGCCTCGATCTTGCCGGTCTCGGCGTCGTCCTCGGCGTCCGCCCGGCGCCGGCGGACGACGCCCAGCAGCCCGGGGACAATCTCGCGCAGCGCCTGGACCACCCAGGGCACGACGGTCTCGACGCTGTCGGCGTAGGTCGCCAGCACCGCGAAGCCGTTGTAGAGATCGACCGTCACGCCGGGCAGGCCGTCGCCCTCGCCGAACAGCAGGCGGTAGGCGCTGGTGGGCGTGGCGCGCACCGACGCGCGGCCCTCCCAGGCTACGCGGACCCGCTCGCGGACCCAGCGGGCGTCGGGGATCTGCTGGGTCGAGTAGATGCGGGCGGCGATCGGGCTGCGCTCGTCCCACAGCGCGTAGCCGCTCCAGCTGCCGCACTGAAGGCCGACCCACGAGCCGCCGCGTAGCTGCTGGGGGCCGAACTGGTCGCGGTAGACCCAGGGGTGGCCGGCGGCCAGGCGAGGCTTGAGATGGGCCGGCAGGGAGAGGAATTTCGTCACAGCTCCACCCCGCCGCCCGCCGGCTGCTCGACCGCCGGCACTGTCAGCGGCAGCCCGTCGCTGTGGGCGGAGGGCGCCGCGCCGCGCTCCAGCGGATTGTTGAGAAAGGCGATCGGCAGCACCTCGTCCATGTGCGAGACCGGGATCACGGTCATTTTGCGCCGCACGTTGGCCGGCACTTCCTCCATGTCGCGCTGGTTTTTCTTGGGGATGATAATCGTGTTGATCCCGGCCCGGTAGGCGCCCAGGGCCTTTTCGCGCAGGCCGCCGATCGGCAGCACGCGGCCGCGCAGCGTGATCTCGCCGGTCATGGCCACGTCGCGGCGCAGCGGCCGGTGGGTCAGGGCCGAGATCACCGAGCAGGCCAGCGTGATCCCCGCCGACGGCCCGTCTTTGGGCACGCTGCCCTCGGGCACGTGGATGTGTATGTCGACTTTCTCGAAGCGCCGGCCGTCGATCCCCAGCTTGCGGGCCGAGGCCCGGGCGTAGGAGAGCGCCGCCTGGGCCGACTCCTGCATCACGTCGCCGAGCTGGCCGGTCAGGGTGATGGTGCCTTTGCCGTCAACCACCGCCGTCTCGATCGCCACGATATCGCCGCCGTTGACCGACCAGACCATGCCGGTGGCCACGCCGACCTCGTCGCGCTCCTCGACCCGGCTGTAGTCGTAGGGCGGCGGGCCCAGGAACTCGTCGAGCAGCGCCGGGGTGATCCGCCGCGGCACTGATTTGTTTTCCGCCACCCGCCGGGCGATTTTGCGACACACCGCGCCGATCTCGCGCTCCAGGCTGCGCACGCCGGCCTCCCAGGTGTAGACGCGGATGATCGCGCGCAGGGCTTGGTCGGTGAAGGTGATGGGATGCTCGTGCAGCCCGTTGGCCTCGATCTGCTTCGGGATGAGGAACTGGCGGGCGATCTGGACTTTTTCTTCCTCGATGTAGCCGGGCAGCTCGACGATTTCCATTCGATCCAGCAGCGGATCGTCGATCGGATCGAGCATGTTGGCGGTGGTGATGAACATAATCTGCGAAAGATCGTAGGGCACGTCCAGGTAGTGGTCGGCGAAGGTGCTGTTTTGCTCGGGATCGAGCACCTCCAGCAGCGCCGCGCCCGGGTCGCCGCGGAAATCGGCGCCCAGCTTGTCGATCTCATCCAGCATGAAGACCGGGTTGATCGTGCCGGCGTCTTTCATGGTTTGGATGATCCGGCCGGGCATGGCGCCGATATAGGTGCGGCGGTGGCCGCGGATCTCGGCCTCGTCGTGGACGCCGCCGAGCGACAGGCGCACGAACTCGCGGCCGAGCGCGTCGGCCACCGAGCGGCCGAGGCTGGTTTTGCCGACGCCGGGCGGGCCGACGAAGCAGAGGATCGGCGCCTTGAGCTTGGGGCCGGCCAGCATGCGCACCGCGATGAATTCCAGGATGCGCTCCTTGACCTTCTTGAGGCCGTAGTGGTTCAGGTCCAGCACTTTGGCGGCCTGGCGCAGGTCGCGGGTGTCTTCGCTGGCTTTGTGCCACGGCAGGTCGAGCAGCCAGTCGAGATAGGTGCGGATCACGCTGAACTCGGGGGCGGCCGGCGGCATCATCTCCATGCGGTTCAGCTCGTCCTCGGCCTTGGCCTGGACCTTGGGCGGCATGCCGGCCTGGGCGATCCGCTCGCGCAGGTCGTTGACCTCGCGGGTGATCGGATCCTCCTGGCCCAGCTCCATCTGGATCGCCTTGAGCTGCTCGCGCAGGAAAAAGTCGCGCTGGGTCCGGTCGACCTCTTTCTGGACCTGGTTCTGGATGCGATTTTCAAGCTCCAGCACGTCAAGCTCTTGGGAGAGCAGGATGCTGAGGCGGCGCAGGCGCTCCTCGGGGTCGATCAGCTCCAGCAGCTCCTGGCGCTTGGCCATGTCGAGCGGCATGGTCGAGGCGATGAGATCGGCCAGCCAGCCCGGCTCGTCGACATTCATCGCCGCCACGTAGGCGTCGTCGGGCATCGTGCGGCTGAGCTTGACGACCTTTTCGTAGAGCGAGAGGACGGCCCGCATCATGGCCTCGACGGCCAGCGTGCGCTCCTCGTCGGCCTCGACCGGCTCGACCCGCGCCCGCAGCCCCGGCTCGATCCGCGTCCACTCCAGGATGCGCACCCGGCGCTGGCCCTGCACCAGGATCGAGGTGGTGCCGTCGGGCAGCTTGAGCACCCTGCCGATCACCGCTTCCACGCCGATTTCGTACAGATCGTCGGTTCCCACATCCTCGATATCCGGGTCGCGCTGGGCCACCGCCACCACTGTGCGCCGGTCGGCCAGCGCCTCCTCGACCGCCGCCAGCGAGCGCTCCCTGCTGACAAACAGCGGCGTCACCATGTGCGGGAACAGGACGGTATTGATCAGCGGGACGATGGGCAGTTCGTGGGGACCGTCGATGGGCGTGGCCTGGAACACATCTTCTTCTGGGAACAGAAAGCGTCCGTCGTCAGACATACTCAACCTTTGTTGCAAAACCTGGAGTGACCGGGCAGGGACGATTATAGCACAGGGGGGTCAGGGAAACGGGGATCAGGGATCAGGGGATCAGGGATCAGGGGTCAGGGAACGGGGGTCAGGGAACGGGGGTCAGGGACGGCCGCGAAACCGGATTATTTCTTGGGCTGCCCTCGCCCTGGTGAGGTTCGGCCTGACCCCTGATCCCTGATCCCTGTCCCCGAACCTGCTACCATCTTCGCTCGCAGACCAAACTCTTCATTATGGTCAAGCTCAGTACCAGCCGGAAATGGGACTGGGGATTACCCGCCGGTCGCGCAAGCTATGGTAGGATACGTGTCACCTACCTGGCGGAGGCACACTATGGACTTGACTGGAACACTTGACCGCTTCCCTCTGCGCGAACTGCTTGAAATGATGCAATTCAGCTCCATGTGCGGCGTGCTGGAGATCGAAGCCCGCGAGGGCCTCGGCAGCATCTACGCCAAAGATGGATCGATTTACCATGCGTCCTACGACGGCGAAACCGGCAACCTGGCCCTCTGGCTGATGTTCGAGGAGCTGGACGCCCGCTTCCACGTGCGCGACGGCGTCGAATCCGACGGCCGCTCGCTGTCCAATGATCTCTCGTACCTGATGACCGAGGGCGAGCAGCGCGCCGAGCGTTGGCGGGCGGTGCGGGCGCGCATCCCCAACCTGCGGCTCGTCCCGGCCTTTGCCGAGAACACAGCGGCCGGCGCCCGGATCGACGAGGCCGACTGGCCGGTGATGGCCGCGATCGACGGCCAGCGCTCGATCGCCGATATCGCCGCCCACACGTTTATCGACACCCTCGACACCTGCCGCATCCTGCTGCGCCTGATTGACGCCGGCCTGGTGCGCCTGCTGCCCGCCGGCTCGGCCGCCGCCGACCAATCCTGGACGCCGCCCTCCGGCGGCCAGCCAGCCAAGCCGGCTCCGGCCGCCCGGCCGGCCGC
>DASWWB010001274.1:0-1884 GCA_036406115.1 Herpetosiphonaceae bacterium | reverse complement strand
CTATACCGCGAATAACACCGCGATCAAGCTGATTGGGCGGCAGGAAGGGACGGACGTGGCGCTGCTGGCGGACGCCTATAGCGCCTGGCTGGGGCCGCGCGAGATCCAGGCCATCCGCACGGCCGGGCCGGGGGAGTTCGTCGGGATCTTCGGCAACGAGGTCCATCATCTCCGGGTCCAGCCCACCAATGAGGAATGGCCGTTCTTTATCAGGAGTGCATGACATGTTCAAACGACTGACAACTGGGAAGGGCGGGGACGAGGCCCCGCGCAACGATGCGAGCGAGGACGAGACGCCGGAGTTGATCGAGATCAACCGCAAGCTGGCGGTGAAGTGGTGGCGCTGGCGCACCTGCTTTCTGCCGATCAAACGCCGGGAATTGAAAGAGCGCCAAGAAGGGAGCAACTGATGCGACGAGGATTGATCGGCCTGCTGCTGGTGGCGGGCCTGGCCGGCTGCGGGCAGCCGTCGGCGGTGACCAAGATGGAGACGCTGAATGCCTGGCTCGGGGCGGTGCTGGCGGGTGATTGGACGACGGCCAAGACCTACATGAGCGGGGATACGTTCGGCTGGCAGGACAAGGCGGAGGGTAACTTCCGCCTGGCGCCCTGGACCGACGCCCAGATTGTCGCCGGGCCGCAGCCGTGGGCCGGTCGTGGGCACGAGGTCGTGATCCGCTGGGAGCGGCCGTACCCAAAACCGTTCCTGCGGGTCCGCTGTACTCGCGTCGTGATCGCTGAGGATGGCACCATCCAGGGCGATGATCAGTTTGTGGACTGTCCCGGGGCGGCGGCCACGCCTTAACCGTTTAGCGCGGCGGCGGCGTGGTTCGGCGCTCGGTACAGCGGGTGTTGATGTTGCCCAAGCTAAAGATGTGCCGTTGTGTACAGTAGGCCAGGAACGCCTGATGAAAGTCCATGGCGCTGCCGTTGATCAAGAGGTCTTGCGGAAACAGCCGTTGGAGCAGCGTGAGGTCATGCTGAAGATCAGTGATGCGCCATTCTTCCTCTGCCCGAATGGACCCACCCCGTTCGATATTGACTTGCGGGGGGATGAGGAGTCCGGCATACCCGTTGATCACGGTCATCACGTCGTCAGCGGCGGGGACCATGTAGGCATAGACGGTTCCGACGCGTGCGCTGCGGTAGAGGTTGAGATCGACCAGCTGCAAGGCCGAGTAGACATCAGCCCAGCCCTTATGTGTGCTGTTGGCTTGGACCGAGCGCATGGTGTCGTGGGCCAGGTTCAACGTATTGTGTGCGCCCCCAAGGTCGGCCCAGATTTGCTCCGCCGCGAGCGTGCGCGCTTGCTGGCGGGCGGCGACGTGCTGCTGGTGGCGCACGAGCAGCACGCCATTCCCAATCAGACTGATGCAGAGGACGAATCCGAGGACCGCGACGAGGCCGCGCTGGGTGAACCGCATGGGAGGCTCCTCTCTGGTGACGTGCCCATTGTACGCGACCGGCGCGGGAAGGTTCCCGCGCCGGTCGCACGTTGTCGCCGAAAGGATGGGAGGAATCCAGCATCCCGCCGGGGCTGCGGTCGCTCCGGCGGTCTCGTTATTGCGCTGGCGCTGGCCCTGGAGCTGCCGCAGGTTGCCCGCGCCGCCGGCCTGGTCGCCCTGAGCCGCACCCACTGCTCAACGGAGCCATAGGCATACGTGGTGCGTCGCGTTCGTCAATCGCGGCGTTCGAGTTCATCCGGTGTCGGCCGTTGGAAGAGCGCCAGCCACGGGCGCATCATCGCCTCCCGAATATAAAACGCCGTCCCTGCGCGCGTGGCATTGCGGTGGGCGAGGCGTCGCAGCAACTCGTCATCCGGCACATCCAGGAAATGGAGTTCGCTGCTCGCTCCGAGTGCCTTGGCGCGAGCGCGATAATCTT
>DASWWB010001273.1:0-2992 GCA_036406115.1 Herpetosiphonaceae bacterium | reverse complement strand
AATCGGTGGTCAGCGAGCGGGCGGCGGTCAGTTCATGCATCGTCATCGTCATGATCAAATCTCCTCAAGGGGCGTTATCAGGGACACTCACAGGATCTATCAGGGGTCTCGGATCCGACACGACGCCCGCGCTCAGGTGCGCGGGCGCCAATAGTCCATCACGTCCCAGCGCTCATTGTTCGCTGGGGTCAGCAGGTCCGGCAGCCAGCCCTCAAGCCAGAGGCGCCGGCGTGGGGCCGGGCCGTCCCAGCTCTGCCACCCCGGCGCCAGCCAGCCATCGACCAGGCGGTGGGTGGTCGTCGCGAGCAGGCGCACGCCGGGCCAGCCGGCCTGCCAGGCCCGCACGAGGGCGGTCTCGCCGCCGGGGGTCTGGGCCAGCAGCAGGGGAATGGGCGGCGGAAAGCCGTGGGGCCAGGTCGCCGGCGCGCAGCGCTGGGCGTAGCAGGCCGCCGCGCGGGTGTGGAGGGCCGCCGGCTGCTGGCCGTCATCGACAATCAGCAGGTAGGCCCGCTCGGACGCATCCGGCGGGCAGGAGTCCGTCAGCCAGGTCAGCCCGGCGGCGGTTGTGGGCGGATCACGCCGGCAGCGCCGCAGCACCAGCACCTGGCCGCGGCCGTCGGGCCGCAGCGTCGGCGTCTGGAGGCCCAGCAGGCCGGGCACATCGCGCACGGCGTGGAGCGCGTCCAGTAGCACGCGGCGCGTGTCGGCGAGGATCCCCGTGGGCGGCTCGCGGGCCTGGCCTGGCAGGTGGTAGCGCGTCCCGGGCAGACGATGGGTGCGGCCGTCGACACGCTGGTAGGGCACATCAGCCGCCAGGATCCCGGCCTGGGTCAGGCGCCGCAGCGCGCGCTGCACGGTGCGCTCGGCGTGATGCGGCCACCACAGGCGCTGGATCTCAGCGAGGGAGAGCGGGCCGAGCTGCGCGATGCCCGCCACCAGACTCTGGGTGCGGGCATCACGCGGAACAATCAGGGATGGAGAATTGGACATCTAGGGATCACCTCCTCGTCTATCATGGGCATCGGACACGCGCGGCGGCCCAGCGACCAGCGCGATCGGGGCATCCACACGAGCCCGGAGCTGGCCCGCCGGAACCAGTGGATCCATTGGGTGATGCAGGCGGGTCTGGCTCTTCAGCCGCAGCAGCGCGGCGATCGCTGCGGGTAGGGCCGGCGTCGAGCTGGCCCACGGGGCGAGCCGGCGCCAGGCCGGCGGCGGTCGGTCGGTCATGATTCCTCCAGGGTCGGCTCCAGCCAGCGATCAAAGAAGGTGCGCAGGCGCCGCTGGTCGCGCACCTTCTCAATCCAAATCGGGGCATCAAGCCCGTGGGCATCCAGCTCGGGCTTCGTGGTAATCATGATTGGGCAGCTTGGCCACCCGGCCTGCCATTCGGTCAACACCGCCTCCTGTCGGTAGGCATCCGGTACAACAAAGACGGGCAGGGGAAATTGATAGCGCCCTTGCCACCAGCCGGATTGGTAGACGGCTAGGTAGCTCCGCGCTTTTTCCATAATCACCGACCGCGCTTCGGTCTTGCGATCAATCTCAATCGCGAAGGTGCGATCCACCTGACCCGGCAGTTTCTCATCCACGAGCCAATGGATCGACTCCTCACCATCGCGTGGCCGGAGGCGAGCGCTGTCCATCCAGCGCCGCACGACCAGAAAGCCATCACAGCGTGGCACCCGCGCCGCACCGAGTTCCATCTCCGCCGAGCTATTGATCCCAATGGCCCCCGGAACCGTTGGCAGCACCCGCAGGACCTGGACGATCAGGTCGGCATACTCCACCTGATGTTGGGCCTGGTGGGTAATGGCTTCGTCCCGCACGATCACCTTCTCATAGGCGAGCTGAAGCGTGGGAAAGTGTTTGCGGATTTGGGCAATTCCTGCCGGCGTCAAGAGATAGACCTTCCCCAGGTGGCGTGGGGGCTGTTTCCCGCGCAGCGCCCGAGGTGGATTCTCGCTGTAGGCCGCACCCGCCAACAGGCCACTCCGCAGGTGCCGACGGAGGCGTTTCCGCACCGCATCTAGGGTGAGATCAGGGAAGAACAAAGCCTGCACATGGCGGGCAAGCACCCGCCCAACACGGGCAATAAAGATCAGGATGTCCAGATCCTCATCATCAATCCAACTGGTGGGTTCAGGGTCAATCGGCATGACCAGCAACCTCCAGCGTGGCAGAGGGCCGCTCCAAGGGAAAAGGAGGGCTCCGCCGCCGCTTAATAACTGTCCCCCGTCCAAAACACGCCTTTTAGGCCATTGGGGTGGCGTAAACGACCAGTCGCCAATTGCGACCCAATTGCGACCCAATTGCGACCCAATAACGACCCAATTGCGACCCAATAACGACGCCTGGGGTGTCAATGACCACACCAGTACACCGATCTAGCGGTAGTTGATGACCGGCTCGACATCCTCCGCCGGCAGCTTCTGCGGGGCCTGGTTGGCGCTTTCCGACACCACCGTGATCGTGGAGCCATCTCCTTCCTGATGCGTCAGGCTCGTCCCAACTTTGTTGGGGTTGGCCGGCTCGTGGGGCGGTGTGTCCCCGTTCCCTGACGTATCAGCCACTGGACGGCTGCGGCTCCCGCCGGGCATCTGCATCCCCGCATGCTGGGTCTTGCCGGCGGCTTCTCCCTCGGCGGGCACCTCGCGCCGCGCCCGGGCATACTCCGCCGCCGCTTCAAACACCGGCCGGGTATGCGCCAGCCGCGACAGCCAGGTCTGCCGCTCCAGCCGCTCGGGGATACAGCCCGGATACTCCAAAATGAAGGCCCGTTGCGCCGCGCGGTGCGCTCTGTTCCGATCCGTCAGCTCAACCCATAGCGCCTCGGGCATACGGGCGGCGGTCGCCAGCGCCTCCAGCGGCGACGCCAGATACTGCCGCTCCAGCTCGGCGCGCGCTTTGTCCAACGCGCGGCTGCGGCCCGCAGCCCGATCGGCGCGTACGTCCTCCCAGCGCTCCGGGCGGCTGTAGGTCAGCTCCGGCA
>DASWWB010001272.1:0-3610 GCA_036406115.1 Herpetosiphonaceae bacterium | reverse complement strand
GCGCGTCCGCCGGGCGCTGCGCGGCTACGGCCTGGCCGAGCGCGGCCTGGAGCGGGTCGAGGCGGTCGCCGCCGACCTGAGCCGCCCGCTGGTGGGGCTGGCGCCGGCGCGGTTCGCCCTGCTGGCCGCCGAGTGCGACGCGATCTATCACAACGCGGCGGTTGTCAGCCTGATGCGCGGCTACCGCAGCATGCGCGACGCCAACGTCGGCGCCACCAGCGAGCTGATCCGCCTGGCCGCCGCCGAGCGGGCCGCGCCGCTGCACTACGTTTCGACGCTGGCGGTCGCGCCCCCGCTCGCCGTGGCACCCGAGGTGCCCGAGGACTTCGTCCCCTTCCACGCCGGCCTGCGCGACGGCTACCAGCAGAGCAAATGGGCCTCGGAGCGGCTGGTCGAGCAGGCGATGGCGCGCGGGCTGCCGGCGTCGGTCTGCCGGCTGGGGCGGGTCGCCGGCCCGGCCTCGGGGGCCGCGCTCAACCCGCAGGATTTGTTTTGGCAGTTGATGGGGGCGGCGGCGCGCCTGGGCTTGTGGCCGGCGATTGTCGAGCAGGAGGCCTGGACGCCTGTCGACCAGGCGGCGCGGGCGGTGGTGCGGGCGGCGCGCTCCGGCGCCGGCGGCGTGTTCAATCTGGCCCCGGCGGCGCCGGTGCGCTACGCCGATCTGCTGGCCTGGGCGCGGGACTACGGCTACGAGCTGGAGCCCTGCTCCGCCGCCGCGTGGCGCGCGGCGCTGGAGCGCCAGGGCGGCGTGGCCGGCGCGCTGTTCGAGCTGCAATCGGAGTTCGAGGCGCCGCGCATCGGCCCCATCCGCGCCGAGCGGGCGGCGGCGGCCCTAGGGAGCACGCCGGTCGACCGGGCGCTGTTCCGGCGCTACCTCGACCGCGCGGTGGCCGATGGTCTGCTGCCGGCGCCAGGACTGGTCATGGCTGGGGGCTAGGAACAAGGTTCGGGAATTCACATAAGTTTTTCATCCTTGCGGCGGGGACATTCTGCTACAATGACTTGCAATGTAGTCAACTTAGTGCCACAAGGACCCGGTTTTTTATGGATCAAGCAACCAAGACGATCGTGATTTCCCTGCTGATCGCGTTGGGCGGATGGCTCGCAACGACCCATTGGATCAAATCCCATCACAAGCTGAACGACCAGCACAAGCGCATGCTGATTGTGCCGCTCTGGTTTCCCTGGATGGGCTTCGCGATGGGCGCCCCGGTGATGAACGGCCAGATTCCCTGGCTGGACGCGGTCAAAGCCGTGGTGAGTTTTTCAGTGGGGATGCTGGTTTGCGTCTTCATGACGCGGCGGAAGGCCCGTCGGTCTTAGGTTGCGGTGGGGAAGATCGGCGAAAGCGCCCGCGTGGGGCGCTTTCGGTATTTTAGCTGCTTAGTACTGCTCGACATTGGTGTTCGCGTCGGCGTCGCCAATCACCAGGCGGGCGATGAGGCCGGAAACAAGGCCGAAAGCGAGGAACAGCAGGATCGTGAACATGGCTACCTCCTTGGGATTGGCGATCCGCGGCGCGGGCCGCGCGACTCTCACGCTGTTCCTGTAAAGCAGAAAGCGTGCCAGCGAGGATCGGCTAAAATGGGGCGGCGGAAGCACATCTAGCACGTGAGGGGCGCGATGAATCAACGACCGGACGTGGCGGTGGTGGGGACGGGCAACTGGGGGACGACGCTGGCGCTGCTGCTGGCCCGGGCCGGGCGGCTGGTGACGCTGGTCGCCCGCGACGAGGCCGAGCTGGCGACGCTGCGGGCCGACGGCGAGAACCGGCGCTTCCTGCCCGGCCACGCCTTCCCGCCGGAGCTGGGCCTCGCGACCGACCTGGCGGCGGCCTGCCAGGCCCGGGTGGTGCTGCTGGCGGTGCCCTCGCGGACCATGCGCCAGAACATCCGCCAGGTCGGCCCGCTCCTGGCGCCGGACAGCGTGGCGCTGAGCTGCGCCAAGGGCATCGAGGCCGGCACGCTGCTGTGCATGAGCCAGGTGATGCGCGAGGAGCTGCCGCCGGAGCGCCATGGCCTGGTCGGCGCGCTGTCCGGCCCCAACATCGCCCACGAGATCGCCGCCGGCCTGCCGGCGACCACGGTTGTCGCCGCCGCCGACCCCGAGGCCACGCTGTGCGCTCAGCAGCTGCTTACCACCCGCTTTTTCCGCGTCTACCGCTCCAGCGACGTGACCGGGATCGAGCTGGCGGGGGCGCTCAAAAACATCATCGCGCTGGGCGCCGGCATCGGCGACGGGATGGGCGTGGGCGAGAACGCCAAGGCCGCCTTCATCACCCGCGGCCTGGCCGAGATCACCAGGCTGGGCGCGGCACTGGGCGCCAACCCGCTGACCTTCGCCGGCCTGGGCGGCCTGGGCGACCTGCTGGCGACCTGCTCCTCGCCCCACAGCCGCAACCGCCGGCTGGGCGAGGCCCTGGCCCGCGGCCAGTCGCTGGCGGACGCCCAGCAGGCGCTCGGCCAGGTCGCCGAGGGCGTCGGCACGACGATCACCGCCCGCGAGCTGGCGGCGGCCCATCAGGTCGAGCTGCCGATCGCCGACGAGCTGCACCGGGTCTTGTTCGAGGGCAAGCCGGCATTCCAGGCCGGCTTCGACCTGATGCAGCGCGATCCCAAGGATGAGCTGGCGGGACTGGAGCGGGTGGGGATTGTGCCGAACGTGCCGGGGGTCTAGGCGGGGCTGGTCGCGGGTTCGGCGGCGACGGTCAGCGGCAGGCGCACGGTGAAGGTCGCGCCCTGGTCCTGCTGGCTCTCGACGCTGATCTGGCCGAAGTGGCGGTTGACAACCTCGTTGACGACATAGAGGCCGATCCCCAGGCCGCCGACCGCCGCCTGCTCGGCGTTGGAGCCGCGGTAGAAGCGCTCGAAGATGTGCTCCTGCTCATCGGCGGGGATGCCGATGCCCTCGTCGCGCACCGTAATTTCGATCTGCTGCGCGGTGTTGGACAGGCGCAGCAGCACCTGGCTGTCGCGCGGGCTGTGCTTGAGGGCGTTTTGCAGCATGTGGCGCAGCATCTGCTCCAGCCGCAGATCGTCGCCGTCGAGCGTGAGATCGTCGGCGGCGCACTCCATGCGGATGCGCGGCGCCTGCTCCAGCTCGTTCAGCTCGTCGGCGATCTGGGCCGCCAGCTTGCAGATATCGACAGCCTGGCGGTTGAGCACCAGCCGGCCGTCATGGATGCGGGCGGCGTCGAGCAGCGACTGGCTGAGATCGTTGAGGCGCTGGGCCTGGCGGATGATCGTCTGCAGGCCGCGGCGGTCGCGCTCCTGGAGCAGCTCGTGGCCTGCGAGGCGGCGCTGAAGCAGCTGGGTGTAGCCGACCAGGCTGGTGATCGGCGTTTTCAGCTCGTGGGCGGCCAGGCCGAAGAAATTGTCGCGGATGCGGATGGCGTTTTGCGATTCCTGGTAGTGGCTGGCGTGTTCGATCGCCAGCGCCGCCCGGTGCGCCACCTCCTCGATCAGCCCCAGCTCGGCGCTGACGAACGGCTCGCGGCCGGGGGCGCGGCCGAGCAGCAGCGCGCCCAGCGTGCGCTCATGCGAGACCAGCGGCGTGGCGATCAGCGAGCCGGCGCCTAGGGCGGCGGCCAGCTCGCCCCAGGCCGGCGGGC
>DASWWB010001271.1:0-4458 GCA_036406115.1 Herpetosiphonaceae bacterium | reverse complement strand
TGGTTGTGCCACGCCTCGCCGATCCCGACTATGTATCTTTGGGGACATGCGTCGGGGGCGGGGTGGCGTATCCTGGTGGCATCGATAGGAAGGAGCGTCCAATGGTGATTGTCCTCTACGGACTCGTGTTCGGCTATATCGTACTCCAGGCACGGCTGCTGTATCGACTTGGCGGTGGCTGGCAGTTAGCGGCGGGTGTGCCCTTGGTCATCACCGTTCCCGCGCTGATCGCATCGATCGTGCTGCTGAGCCAAGCAAGCAACCTCTGGCCCCTCCCATTCCTTTTTGCCAGTCCATTTGCGCTCCTGGGGTTGGGCATTGTGTGGGTGTTACACCGGGCCCATTCCCATGGATCGCGCCACACGCCCTGAGACGGGTAGAACCCAGCTATCCCGACGCATCGGCAGTTGCCGTCGCTGGCTGAGGATCGATCCTCGCTCCGAGCAATGCGAAGCCGCGCTCCCGCCGATAAGGGCAGGGCGCGGCTTCGCATGGGCAATGGCGAGGCCCGGACTCGAACCGGACAATGATGCAACTGAATGCATCTGGGGTCAGTGCCCCAAAGGTTCCCGTTACCTCCACTCGCCAGTCCTATCGGTCGTGCAACCGCGTTGGAGCCCTACAATGAGTATAGGCGCATGCAGTGACACCGACCGCCACATTGGCCCTGGTGCGCCTGCGGCACAGCTCTCCGGTTCCCCATTACGGCGTTGGATAGACGACTGATGGGTCGATGGTCGGTCGGGGAGACGGAGTATGGGACGGTTGGGGCGGGTGGTTCGGGGCGGTATGGGGGTGCGGGTTGGAATTGCCGGCGTGCCAGGCGTCACCGTTATCATCTCCGTCTGGAGAATCGATGATGGTGGGCTGTGCCCTCCCACAGGCGGCAAGCGGCACCATAAGGACCAGGGCGACCAACCACCGTGCATGCATAGAGTCCGCTAGCGTGAAAAACATGGTGATTGTGCCATGCATTGCCGAGCCAGACAATCTTCGGTTTTCGGTGATTGCGCTGTGACGGCACTTGCCACATAATCCTTTCATTTATCCCAATGACGCGCCGAGCCTCGCCGAAGCTCTGCCGGTCAACACGGCGCGTTTGTCCCGCCGACGCCCAAGCCAACGGCTACCCCGAAACCGGTGGCCAAGCCGGTCCAGCCACGCTACAATCCCAACGGCCCTGACCGGGACTGCGGCGACTTCGCCACCTACGCCGAGGCCCTGGCGTTCTTTCGTGCAGCCGGGGGCTGAGCCGCGATCCGCACCGGCTCGACGGCGACAACGACGGCATCCGTTGCGAATCGCTGCCGAAGTCTGTAGAAATTCAGCTCAGCGAACGCGGCGCCACCACCCAGCATTGAGTGGTGGCGCCGTGTTCGCTTATCGTCCTGTTCACATTTTAGGCGCCGAGTGTACGGGCGGCGGAAAGCCCATCAAACTGGACCTTGGCCGCCAGCTTGGCCTCCTCATCCAGCACCGCCTGGCGCGCGGCGGCAGCATCCCCATGGTGGCGCAGCAACAAACCGATGGTCATGTAGGCGGCATCCTCTGTTTGCTCCCATTGAACACAGGTGTCACCAAACATCACATAGAAACCGGGCTCGTCCTCAAGGGGATCGCCCGGCATCACCCAGGGCTCGGCATCGACTGATGCCTCGGCGGGACTGGCGGAAACAGGGGCGGCGGCGGGCCGCTCGCGCTCAATGGCAGCGCTGATCAACGCCTGGAGCTGGAGCAGGACATCGGCGGGGAGATGGGCTTCGAGATGCGCGTCAGCGGTGATACTGGCAGCAATCTCGGTAGGCGTGGGCAGGGCCTGGTGTGCGTGCTCGATCATGGAACACTCCTTCGGTGGCATACCGTGCTGATCTCGGCGTTGCAGCTGGCAGAGCAAAGAAGAAAAGAAGACTTGACCGTCAACTTCTCATCAATCGTATCACTGGTACGCGGTTTCCAGAAATAGCCCATATCGGCCATTCCTGCGCCTTCTTCAGAGCGCCAAACTCCCCATGCGGGGGAGCCCAGGTGCGACTATCGGGGGCACTGCTGCGATTTTAGGCGCAGAGCGCGCACAATTCATCGTCGCAGTGGCGGTTGCGGGCCACCTAGCGCTGGCCAATGTACCTTTTTAGTCGCCAAGCTGGTTTGATTGGTGTTGCCCAGTTGGCGGCGCCGCCGGCCGCCATCCGAATATCCCGCGCCGCCGCCTCGTGACAAGATCGTCGTCTGCGAGAATCCAGCCGCGCCAGCGCAGCGCCAAGAGCGACCGGCGGGTGGAGGGCCGCCCGCTGTCACCGAACGATTGAGCATGCGTGCGCAGCGGCGATTCAGCATCAGCAACCCCATCAGTCGTGGTGGCCATTCCCAGCGCTCCTCCAATAAGATACGTTGTCATAGAAGTAGCTTAGGCAACGCACCTTATGCCGATCCTTACGGCAATCGCTCGCCCCGGCATAGTAGCTGCACCCAATGGTTCAGGCTTCGCCCTGATTATTGTTACGGTTGGGAAAGGCAGGGGCGCGAGGACCTGGCCCAGACAGGCCTGGCAACACAAAATGAGACAATGCATTGCTTGTGCCAGCCAGAACGCATACACTCCCACTGCTTGTATCCCGCCATAACAGGAGAATATATGCTGACCTTCAAAGATTTCATTCCCCAGGTCCAGAAACGTGTCTTAGGCATGGCAACGGCCTATGAGAGCATTCACGAGGTGCTGACGCGGGTGAATCGCTGGATGGAGAGCGAACAGATCCAGGTGTTCAATGTTGAGACCTTGTTGCTCCCGGAACACCCCAAAGACCGCGAGGAGAGCCCGCCCGCCTACATGACCAGCGCAGGCTATTCCTACGGCACCTACCAGACCATCAGGGTCTGGTACCGCGAGCAGGGGGGGCAGCGCCCCTACACAGGCGTCACCCAGCAGCTTGATTCAGGCGACATCCCCAGTCGCTGACGGGGGCCCCGGGGATGGGTATCGCGGCAGGTCTCGGCGTGCGTTGAAAACCCATCCTTTTTCCATCCCTTCGCACAGGGCGGCGCCGCTCCGGTCGGGCTAGAGTCAACCCAGCGGTGATTGTCGTGATCGCCGATCTTGATCAAGGAGGGGCTATGCATAATCTGAGGCTGATCCGCCAGCGATTTCCCCAGCAGGGGGCCAGGATCATCGCCATCCTTGGGCTCATCTCCCTAGCCGGGCTCGCGGGGGGATTGCTTGTGGCAGCGCTGTAGCTCCCGAGGCGTGTGCTGGAGATTCCGCCGGCCGCCGCCTGATGGATTGACCCATCCGCCGGCAATCCCTGCGGCGGGGGAGTGGCAGTGGGAGTGCTCAGGGCTGTGGCGACCCTGGGCGCTCCTTGGTTTCAGGCCGCGAGGACTTTGCGGACACGCCCGACGAGGTTTGTCGGCTCGTCATCAGCATCGGCGGCCTCGGCCTCGGTCTCCTCGCTCAAGACCGCGAGCCGGACGCGCTCGGCGCTCCCGTAGCGGCGAATCAAATCGCCGATCGTGTGGTAGGCGCTGTCCTCGTGGGGCGTCCAGTCCACGACCACATCGCCGAACAGCACATGGTACCCTGGCTCGCCATCGATCACGCAGGGCGTAATCCACGGCGTCGCATCGTCGTCCTCGTCCTCGTCGGACGCCGTCGCCCAGCGCTGCTGCGTGCGTTCGACCTGGATCGCGGCGGCGATGGCGGCACGCAAATCGGCCGGCCGATCGGCGCAAAACTTGGCGATCGCATCGGCAATCTCCTGGGGGGTTGGTTGTTTCATTAGATGCTCCTTACCTCCTCAGTATACCCTCTTTCGGCGCCGATGGTCCTAATGCCGCGTTATCGGGGTCGAGCGCGCTTCCCCTCACGAGCCCGGCCTCGGCGCCGCTGCGCTGGTCACGGCAGGTCGTACACCGTCACAGGGATTCCTCTGTCGATCAGCTCCTCCTCGAGGAGTTGGCTGATGATCGTCCAGTCGCCGCCAGCCAGCCCCGCGCCGAGCCGGGGCATATGGGCCGAGGCGCCGTGCTCGCGAGCAAACGAAGCCACGCGCTGGAATCCGGCGCGAAGCGCCTCGTAGCGGATGGGCGGCTGTCCGCCCTGGCGGCGGATCCCGTGCTGGCCAATCAGATTGGCAACCCAAAGATCGCTGGTGACCGGTACAAATTGCACCTCGCCCAGCGCGAACGGCTGAGCCCGCCCCCCGGCGGACCAGGCGCGATACTGACGCTCAGGTTCCGGCCAGCGCTGCGAGAGCGCGAGCACGAAGCCCTTGCCCCAGGCACCCTGGTCGTTGCAGCAGTGGACAATCACCTTCGGACCGTCGCCTTGCGGCTGCGTGGCATCGCCGGCGACATACTGGATCGGCATAAAGCACATACCTCTTTGAGTGACACCAGGGATAATCTGCGAACAGAGGGCAACCGTGGGGATAAACGGGCGAATCTTCAAGCGGTCAGCGCGTT
>DASWWB010001270.1:0-2528 GCA_036406115.1 Herpetosiphonaceae bacterium | reverse complement strand
GATCTGGTGGGCGAACATGAACTCGCGCCAGGCCAGGACCTCGGCGGTCGCGCCATGCAGCGGATGCCAGAGCCGCACCGCGCAGCCGGGGCCGATCCAGTCCAGCGCCGCACCCTGCGCGTCGACCCAGCGCCCATCCAGCCAGCAGGCCGCAGCACTCCGCTCGCCCTCGCTGAACAGCCACACCAGCCTGCGGACCAGCGTCGCCATCAGGCCATGATTGAAGTAGCACTGCTCGAACCAATCCCAATCCCAGGAGCGGTCGTGGACATACGAGCGGTCCAGGCGCTCCTTCTGGGCCGAGAGCGTTTTCTGCCACTCCTTCAGCTCCTGGCGCAGCTCCTTGAGCCGGGCGGCGTGGCCGGACTTGACCGCCGCCGGGACGCTTTTGAGCGGCGCGCCGGCCTTGGACCAGCGCTGGGCCACCTCGCTGGAGCTGACGATCTCCAGCTCCAAGCGGAACTCGCCGAACTCCTCGGCGCGCCGCCCCAGCTCCAGATCGTAGGCCGGCACCGCCAGGTCCTCGATCGCGCCGACGCTCATGCCCAGCGCGTCGGCGGCCTTGGCGATCGTCTTGCCGATCAGGGCCTTGGTGTTGTTCTGGGCGATCTTGAGCTGGAGCCGCGACAGGTGGGCGACGCCGCCGAGCCCCGCGCCGCCAAGCATGCCGATCGCGGCGTTGCCGAGGCTCGCCGCCACCGGGCCGACGCCGGGGACGCGCTGGAAGCAGCGCGCGGCGATGTCGGCGACCAGCGCCAGCAGCTCGGGCGTGTGGAAGCGGCCCAGCGCCCAGAGCAAACCGCGGGCGTAGGTTTGGTTGACATCGTCGATGAAGTGATAGGTCACGTAGTCGCGGTGGCTACCGTTGCCGTAGTCGTAGCGCTGGGAGACCGCGCGGACCCCGGCCCGCCGCACCGCGCCCAGCCAATCGGCGGCCGCCGCCTGGAACGCCGCCGCGCCGACGCCGCCAACCAGCGCCGCCGCCTGGTCGAGGTATTTGGCCGCCGGCGCGCTGCCCTTGGCCTGGCCCAGATGCGCCAGCAGCGCGTGCCAGGGCGCGGGATCGGCCTGGGCGGAGACCCAGGCGTTGGCCGCCGCCCCGAACGGATCGGTGTCGTCGAGCGCGACCGGCTTGACCGCGCCCGGCGCCAGCGGCCCGTCGAGCAGCGCGCCGATCCGCTCGTGGATTTTGCGCATGCCGGGATCGTTGGGATTGTCCTCCAGCTGCTTGTGGCCGCGCAGCCCCTCCAGCGCCGCCCGCAGCTCGGGGCCCGGGAATCCGCTTGCGGGGCGCTCGGCCTTCGCTAGCGTCTCGGCCTGTTTCAGGGCGTAGCTCACCGGCCAGGAGTTCAGCAGCGTGCCGTAGGTGTCGGCGTACTCGCAGAACTGGGTGATCAGCTCAGCCAGGCGGGCCTGGGGGAAATCCAGCCCCGCCCGCAGCATCGTGGTGAGCAAATGCTCGTAGATGTTGGCGATTCGCCAATCGCGAGTGCCGCCGCGCCGCTGGTTGTGAATCGCCGCCGTCAGCCAGAAGGCCAGCTTGATCCGCTCGGGCTTGCCAAGCGCTTTCACGGCCGCGAACTGCTCGTGGCGCTCGACGGTCGAGCCGTAGATATATTTGGTCTCGGCGTCCTTGAGGATCGCCGCGATGGCGATAATCGCATCGGCGAGCGCCGGATCGTCGCTGTGGGGCAGGGGGATCTGATCGGGAATCTGTGCCATCGCTCGCTCCTAGCCGCCAATCAGCGGGGTTAGTTTGACAAAACTCACGGAGGTCCCGGGCTTGATCAGCACCTCCTGCTCCAGGTCGCCGCACTGCTGATCATCGACCAGCACGAAAAAGCTGTTGCGGGCGAAGGCGGCCAGCGCCACCGCGACCTGCTTCTCCGCATCGACGAAGCGCCGGTCCTTGGCCATGCGGTAGCCGTTCAGCGTCAGCTCGGTGTCGCCGGGCTGGACCAGGCCGCGAAACACCTCGCCGGCGTCGCGGTTGTAGCGCTCCACTTCATCGCGCACCCGGGCCGCGATCAGCTCGCCGACGGTCGTCAGCTCGCTCGCCAGCGCGATCCGCAGCTCCTGCATGATCTTGCCGGTCAGGGTTTCGTCCTTCATCAGCACATACACGCTCATCGTTGCACCTCGTTCGCACACTAATCGGACTGGCACCAGTATAGCGCCAGCCGCGTCAGGGAGTGTCACATCCGGCGCCTAGCGGCGGATCTGCCGCACGATCGACTGGTCGGCGATCAGATCATCTTCCGCCAGCATCAGCGCCTTGCTGATGATCACCGCCAGCTGCTCGTCGCCCTCGAAGGGCAGAAACAGGCGCCGGGAAGCCTGCGGCCGGGGGACGATGCACAGATACTGATCGGTCGGCTCCATGAGGATGTGCCCGCTGCCGATGTGGATCTTGTAGGAGCGCAGCCGGCCGCGCACCACCAGGTACGGACCCTTGATCGCGCTCACGGCGCCGATCCGCAGGCGGGGCAGCAAGCTTGCCAGCGTGGCGCGCCGCGCCTGCGCCATGG
>DASWWB010001269.1:0-2568 GCA_036406115.1 Herpetosiphonaceae bacterium | reverse complement strand
CGTCCTCAGCGAAAGCGCGCGCCGCAGGCCTGGCCGGACTGGGCCTCCTGCACAAAGGTGATGGCGCGGAAATCAAACGTCGTCAGCAGCTGGCGCAGCGCGTTCTGCGCTTCCTGCTCGGCGCGGGCGAGCAGGCCGTAGTTGCAGGCGGCCGCCAGCAGATCCTGGCGCCCCTGCTGCTCGGCCTTGGGCTGCATGTCCGGCGGGATGCCGGGCACCAGGCCCTGCGAGGAGGCGACCTGGATGTGGCGCATATCGACGCTGATGATCCTGGCCGGCGGCAGGCTCACCGTCACGTCCTCGCCGCTGATCGCGACGTCGGCCTCGGTGATTTGATTGAGATCGATGCCGGCGATGATGGTGCCCTCGGTCGTGAGGATCAGGCGCTCGTCGGGCAGCATGCCGAACAGCCCCTCGTTGACGATCTCGTTGGTGCTGCTGCCGGAAAACTCAGCCGTCGCCAGGGCGCTCATGCCGCGGATGCCCTGGATCACCGTGCCGACATTGCGCGTGGCGGCGCCGCCGCCCGGCCAGAGGCGGCGCAGCGTCCCCGGGCTGACAAGATAGATCAGCAGCCCGGCCACCAGGGCGATCCCCAGCGCCTTTCCCAGCGCCGGGCCGAGCAGCGCCCCGAGCAAGCGCGCCAGAAACATACCCCCCGACTGGATGGCGATAGCGGCGCCCTTGGCCATCCCCTTCAAAAACTCCTTCATGTGACCTCCCCGCTTATAGCTGCGCGCCGGACTGGCATGAGGGGGCCAGCCCGGCGCGCCCGACTTAATCGCCGAAGACGGCCCGCACCACCGTCATCAGCGTATAGATCGCCAGCTTGACCATCCCGACAAAAAATTCGACCAGAACGTGCATGGCTGCCTCCAAACTAAAACGAACCTTCGATTGATAAGTATCGAAACGCCTGGGAATATTGCGCGGCGCCCGCGCCGTCACTCTTTGCGGGAATGGCCGCCGCCCCCGAGCTTCCCTTCGGAGTCGCCGGTGCTGACCGAACCCTTGCCGTCGCCGCTCGGCTTGGGGCGCGCGTTGCGCTGGGCCTGTCCCGGGAGCGGGGTCCCGCTGACGGTGGTGTACCTGCCGTTGTACAGCTTGTAGCCGCCGAGCCCCAGCCCGCCGAGCCCCAGCAGCCCGCCGCCCACGAGGCTGCCCAGCAGCAGCGGCGACATCACTAGCCACCAGTCCTCAAGCTCGTTGCAATCGGCCGCCGGGGCGCGGACCGTGACTGACGAGGCCGCCGAGGCGACTGCGAAGGACTCATCGCTGCCAGCCACCGGACGGACGTCAAGGCGGATCGTGTTTTCGCCGCCGGTGAGGCAGAAACCGAACGTCTCGCAGTCCAGGGTCACGGTGGCGGTCTCGCCGGGCTCGATCGTCACCGGCGGCAGGGTCGCGGTGGCGCCCTGGGCGGCCAGGTTGAATGTCTCGCCGCCCTGGCCATTGGCGTTCTCGGCGGTGGCCGAAAGCACATAGGTGCGCTGCTGGTCGCTGGGGTTCAGGACGCCGAAGGTCAGCTCGCGCTCCTCGCCGGCCAGCGGGCAGGCGCGCGGCGTGATCGGCCACACCACGGGGCCGTCGTCATTGACCCTGACCGTGCCCTCCAGCGTCTGCGGCAGCTGGCAGGGCTGGCCGCCGCCCGCCAGGGTCGCCGTCAGCCGCAGATCGCCTGACGGAATCTGGCGCAGCGGAATGCGGATGAGCTGCGTGTCGTTGGGGCTGTCAGGATCCAATTTGAACGTCAGCCGCCGGCTCTCGGGGGGCAAGGCCTGGTCAAAAGCCGGGTCGTCGATCGCCACGTCGTAGGTCGCCTCCAGCGGCTGGACGCCGTTGTTGTAGTTCATGCCGATGAACAGCGTGATCGACTCCTCGTCGCGCGGCGTCAGCCAGGCCCACCAGGGCGGGTCGAGGGCGCCCTTCTCGACCGTCATCTCGGAAAGATTGGCGCTGCAATCCGGCGGCGGGTTTTGGGCGGTGCACGCGTAGCACGTCGATTCGGCGGCGAAGAAAACCAGCGCCGCCAGAATCCCCGCAGCCAACCCCGCCCAACTGATCCATTTGCGAACCATAGCCTTCCTCCTTTGCGCGGCGCCGGCGCTCGCGGGCCGGCGCCGCGTCCTAATTCTATTCTTGCGGCGGCAGCCGCAGGCGCATATACCGGGCTTGGCCGGCAGTCAGATCCGTGGCCGCCAGGTGCAGACGCGCGCTGTCATCGACGGCCAGGCCGACCCAGGGGCCGGCGTGGGCGCCAAGCACGCGGCGGCTGAGCGTCCCGCCGGGCTCGCGCCACGCCAAGCGCAGCTCATCGCCCGCCGAGTCGTAGTAGGCGAGCGCCACCCTCCCACCCGGCGCGAGGGCCAGGGCGTTGAAGCGCCCCGCGTTGCCGTCATCGTCAATCGTCTCGCTATGCCAGGCGCCGTCGTAGCGGGCCAGGCGCAGCTCGCCGCGATCGAAATCCCAGCTGCTCATGCGGTAATAGCTGATCCACGGACGGCCTTCGCGATCCAGGGCCAGGGCTGGGAACGCGCCGGAGGAACGCTCCCCGTCGACGCTGGCGAG
>DASWWB010001268.1:0-2438 GCA_036406115.1 Herpetosiphonaceae bacterium | reverse complement strand
TCATATAAAGCATTTGTAAGAAGAAGTTGTAGATCTTCTCTAATATCTATAATTTCCTGTAGTTTATCAATAGCAGGCTTCAAACCTTGAATCTGCTTTTCAACTTCATACCATGATATGAACTCGTCAGGTAAATACAAGTCAGTAGCAACGGTTGCACGAAATTCCTCTATTCTCTTATCTGAAAACATGGATATTGTATTCATAAGCGTTCTCACAATTTATTGGAAGTTCTGAAGTTAGCTAACTAGCATACCCGCCCGGGTCGGCGTCCAAGCCGGCGCGGGTGCTGAGGGCGGCGTAGTCGTATTTCTCCCACGTGCCGTCTGCGCCGCGATAGGTCGGGATGCCGCTGGCGGCCGAGATGCCGGAGCCAGTCAGGGCGACGACGGTCCGGGCGGCGCGCAGGGCGGCGATCAGCGCGGGATCAAACTCCATCGGGGCCTCCGGCGTCGGGCCAGGCCGCCTTGACCAGCGCCGGCAGGATCTCGCCGGAGGGGCCGCGCAGCGAGTGGCTCATGTAGGGCGTCAGATAGGTTTCGTTGAGATTGATCTCGACCACCAGCGCCCCGGCCTCGGCGGCGAGCAGCGGCAGGGTCGCCGCCGGCGGCACCAGGCCCGACGTGCCGATCGTGAAGACCAGATCGGCGTTGCGGACCGCCTGCTGGGCTTTGCCGAAGGCGCCAGCCGGCAGCAGCTCGCCGAACCAGACCACATCGGGCCGCAGGAGCGCGCCGCAGCCCGGGCAGCGCGGCACGCCAGGTCCCGGCTCCCAGGACTCGACAATCACGCCCTCGGCGGAGCACTTGACGCGCCCGATGTTGCCGTGCAGCTCGATCACCTGCTGCGAGCCGGCGCGCTGGTGGAGCCCGTCGACATTCTGGGTGGCCAGCAGGAACGACGGCGCGCGGCGCTCAAGCTCGGCCAGGGCGTAGTGGCCGGGGTTGGGCGCGGCCTGCGTCACCAGCTCGCGGCGCATCGCATACCAATCCCACACCAGCTGCGGATCGCGCTCGAACGCCTCGGGGCTGGCCAGGTCCTCGGCGCGGAAGCGCGCCCAGAGGCCGGTCTGGGCGTCGCGGAACGTCGGGATGCCGCTCTCGGCGGAGATGCCGGCGCCGGTCAGCACCGCGACGCGCTTGGCGCTCCGCAGCGCCTCCAGCAGAGTCGGATCGCGCTCCATCGCTCCTCCTTCGGCCGGGCGCCTAGCCCGCAGCCTGTTCGATCAGCCTGACGAGGGCCGGCAGCAGCTCGGCGGGCGAGCCGTGCAGCGCGAAGTCGGCGAAAATCGTGAAGGCCGACGGCTTGGGGCTGATCTCAATTACAAAGGCGCCGTTGCGCTTGGCGTGCAGCGGCAGCGAGGCGGCGGGCTGGACCACCGAGTCGGTGCCGACGCACAGGAACACATCGCAGATCGTGGCGGCGTCGGCCTCGCGGATACGCTCGGCGGGGACGCCCTCGCCGTAGAGCACCACATCGGGCCGCAGGTAGCCGCGGCAGTGGTCGCAGCGCGGCGGGCTCTCGCGCTCGTCCCAGCTCTCGACCAGCGAGCCTTCGTCGAAGCAACGGGTCCGGGCCAGGCTGCCGTGCAGCTCCAGCAGCTCGCGGCTGCCGGCGCGCCAGTGCATGCCGTCGACCGCCTGGGTGATCAGCTTGAAGCGCTGGGGAATCTGCTCCAGATCGACCAGGGCGTAGAAGGCGGGGCCGGGGGTCGCCGCCTCGCTGAGCGCCCGGCGGTAGGCGAACCACTCCCAGACCAAGCGTGGATTGCGCAAGAAGGCCTCGGCGGTGGCCAGCTCCTGGGGTTCGAGCGCCGCCCAGCGCTCGTCGGCGGCCTGGGCCTGGCGGAAACCCGGCACGCCGCACTCATAGGCCAGCACGCCGCCGGTCAGGGCGGTAATCGAGCGAGCGGTGCGAAGGCGTTCGATGACGTGCGGCGGCAGTTGCAGCTCACTCATGGGGTTGTCTCCTCTTGCAACAAATCTTGGGCGGCCCAGCCGTCGAGCTTGCGATTCTCAAACACCAGGCTGACGCGGACCCAGGTCAGGCCCTCCACGTCCCGCTTCTCGCCGGTCCAGGTCAGCCTGGTGCCTGCGGGGACTTGGGCGAGCACATTCTTGGGATCGACGGTGGTCGGGCTGCTGCGGATATTCATGGCGGTGGTAGTCACATAGTTGACGATCGCGGCCTTGGTGCTGCCCGGCAGCAGATCGCAGGCCATCTTGGGGATATAGCCGCAGGCCCAGGCCTTTGCCTCGCCCGACGTGAACCAGTTGAGGCCGTAGGTGAAGCCCCAGTAGCAGCCGCCCGCGAGCGCCGCCAGGAACAGCAGGCCGATCACGCGGCGGCGGATGAAACTGAAGCAGCCGCGGCGGCGGGCCTCGCGGCGGACCTCGCGGCGGACCTCCTCGCGCATGTCTTCGCGGCTGACCGCCGGC
>DASWWB010001267.1:0-2205 GCA_036406115.1 Herpetosiphonaceae bacterium | reverse complement strand
TCGGGCGCGGCCGGGCGCGCGCGGGGCGCTGGCGCTGGCGCTGCTGGGCGGGGCGGTCGCGCTGGGCGTCGAGTTGGTCTTCATCCGCGACCACCTGGCGCCGCAGTAGTGGGAGTTCGGCCCCGGCGACGCCGAGCGCATGAACACCATCTTCAAGTTCGGCTTCCAGGTCTGGGTGCTGTGGGCGCTGGCGGCGGCGCTGCTGCTGCCCTACTTCCTGCGCCGGCTGCGCCGCTGGCATCCGGTCCTCCAGGGCGCCGGCAGCGCGATGGTGATCGTCGCGGTGCTGCCGACGCTGGTCTTCCCGATCGCCGGCACGATCAGCAGGATCGGCACGCGCTTCCCGGTGCCGCCGGCCGGCCTGACGCTCGACGGGCTGGCCTTCATGGAGACCGCCAGCTACGGCTACCGCGACCAGCAAGTCAATCTGGCCGGCGACCTGGCGGCGATCCGCTGGCTCCAGGCCAACGTGGCCGGCAACCCGACCGTGCTCCAGTCGGAGGAGGAGTTTTACCGGGCCTACGGCGTGCGGATCGCCGCCAACACCGGCCTGCCGACGATCGTCGGCGCGCTCCATGCTGGCGAGATGCGTCCGGGCGAGCCGGTCAACCAGCGCGTCAACGACGCCCAGCGGATCTACAGCACCTCCGACGTGAGCGAAGCCCAGTGGCTCCTCAACAAATACGGCGTCGACTACGTCTATGTCGGGCAGCTTGAGCGGCTGCGCGATCCGCTGGGCGCGCAGAAATTCGCGGGGATGGGCGGGCTGGCGCCGGTCTACAACCAGCAGAACGTCCAGATCTACAAAGTGACCCCCGACATGGCGGGCTTCGCCATCCAGTGGCGGCCGAATGTGGCGCCGCCGCCGGCCCAGGAGTTCGACGAACTGGGGCTGGCCCAGGCCAACTATCTCGCGGCGCCCGACAACGCCGGCTACGCCTTCGAGTACGGCCGGCTGCTCTGGCGCGGCGGCCGCGCCCCCGAGGCGGTGGTGGTCCTGGCCGATGCGACCGAGCGCCACCCCCAGGATGTGGCGATGCGCCACGCCCTCGGCGACGTGCTGGTCGACAGCGGGCGCTTCGACGAGGGCATCGAGCGCTACAAGCAGGCCTACGACCTGGCGCCGTCGCCGGAGAACAAGGTCAAGCTGGGCACCGGCTACCTGGCCTGGGCCCGCCTGGACAACTCGAAGCTGGCGCTGGCCGAGCAGAGCTTCCGCGAGGCCGCCGAGGAGCGGCCGGATCTCGCCGAGGCCCACTACCACCTGGGCAATATCTACGGCCAGCTCGGCCAGGCCGAGGACGCCCGCCGCGAATACCAGCGCTACCTAGAGGTCGCCCCCGCCGACGCCGGCTGGCGCCCCGAGGTCGAGAAGAAGCTGGCGGAGATGGGCGGGTAGCCCGCCCGAGCCGCGCAGCCTGATGATCAGCCGCGCGCTCGATGCGCCGCCGCGCGCCCCGGCGTAGGATCAGCGCTCCCGTATGAAAGGAGCGAAATGATGCGCATCGAAACCGAGCGGCTGATCATCAGGCCCCTGGCGCCGGACGATCTCGATCAGCTGGCGGCCATCCTGGGCGATCCGACGACCATGCGCTGGTGGCCGCAGCCGCTGTCGCGCGACGAGGCGGCGGGCTGGCTGGAGCGCAATCTCGCGCGCCACGCCGAGGATGGATTTGGCCGCTGCGCCGTCGAACTGCGCGGCCGCCCCGGGCTGATCGGCGACTGCGGCATCGTCAGGACGACAATCATGGACCAGCCGGCCAACGACCTGGGCTACATCATCCACCACCCCTTCCAGCGCCGGGGCTACGCCGCCGAGGCCGCCCGCGCCCTGCGCGACCACGCCTTCGCCGCGCTCGGGCTCCCCATCCTCCACGCCAACATGGCCGCCGACCACCTCGGCTCGCGCCGGGTCGCCGAGCTGCTGGGCGGCGAGCTGGTCGCGACCTTCGCCAACCCGCGCAACCGGATGATCGAAACCTGTTTGTATGAGATTAAGCCGGGGAGGGCGGATTAGCGGCGGCGGCTTTCGGCCAGGCGCGCCGCCGCCAGGATCACGGCCAGCCCCGCGCCGAGGGCGGCGATCAGCGGGGTGGCGGTGACGGCGGCGACCGCGCAGCCGCAGCCGAGCAGGGCGGCGAGATCGCGGAGCAGGCGCAGGCGGCGGAAAGCCGCCCGCGCCTTGGTTTTTGGGAGCCGGCCGGG
>DASWWB010001266.1:0-3327 GCA_036406115.1 Herpetosiphonaceae bacterium | reverse complement strand
AGATGATTGAGTAGGACCGATCCGCGACTGATTTCGCTCAAATCGCGGCCGGTTCCTGCTATCATTGAACCGGCCGCCCGCCCCGGGTGCGGCGCAGGTCTATGATTGGGATAAGGGAGAGACTATGTTCCGCCGCTTCGTTTCGCCGCTGCTCGCGCTCGCGCTGGCAAGCATCGCGCTGCTCGCGCCCGGTCCGGCGCCCGCCGCCGGGGACCCGCTTGCGGGTGCCGCCGCCCGCCACTATCTGCCCATGGTGACCAAGCAAAACCGCTCGGCGATCATCAAGGTCCGCGAGCAGCTGCGCTGGGTGTACGCATCTAACCCGATCAAATCCTACGATCTCGTCATCATCGCCGACCACTCGACGGCCGCCGGTTTCTGCTGGGACACGCAGACCGCCTGCCCGGTCGGCGAGCGGCGGGCCGATGGCGAGGCCGAGGCGATCCGCCGCATCGTGCAGGAGCTACTGGTGACGCGCAACGGCCAGGGCGCCGATAATCGCCTGACGCTCATCACCTACGGCCATCTCGGCCGCGAGAGCGGAGCGGCGCACCCGCAAATATTGTTCAACATGCCGACCAGCGAGGCGCTGGGCCGGTTTCAGTCCATCTACGGCACGCCAGCGCAGCCGCGCGCCATCCCCGCCCAGGACCTGACCGGCCAGGGCGCGCTGCCGGAGGCGCTGGCTTTGGCGGAGGAAGCGTTCACATCGACGCAGCGCTACGTTGATGCGAACGGCCAGCCCGTCCACCGGATCACGCTTGTCTTCGTCGCGGGCGTGCCGAATGTGTTCGTTGATGCTCCCGAGCGCTGGTCGGCCAACCAGGGCCTCTGGCGGGTGCCTTGCAACCAACGGGACGCCCCTGACTCCAATCTGCTCTATGACGCGCGATTCCAATACTCCTGTCCGTCAAGCCACCCGTACTACCCCGGCCTGCGCCCGCCGCTGCGGGCGGCGGTTGAGCTGGCCGACACCGTGCGGCCCCAGGATCCCGGGCGCTCCCAAGTGGACACCGTCGCGGCGCTGGCGCTGGGCGCGGGGCCGACGCCCGAGTCCCTGCGTTTCCCGCTGCTGGCGCCGACCGCCAACGCCCGCGCCGCGACTCCTGCGGCGGCGGAGGCTTGGGTCGGCCAGTTCCTGGCGTCGATCGACGACCGGCGGTGCGTGGTCGGCGTCGAGCCGCTGCGCGACGCTGCCGGCGCCGAGGTGCAGATTTTCCGCGACGACGGCGCGCTGGCCTTCGCGGGCACGACCAATCAGGCGGGGACGGTGACCGCGGCGCTGCCCGAGGGCGAGTATGAGCTGGAAATCCGCCACGATCAGGTCGTGGCGCCGCTCGATCGGCAGGCGATCGCGCGCGATTACGGCAAGATCATCACGGCGGCGGCGCCGGCGCCGGCAACGCGCGCGCCGCTCACGGTGCCGGGAAACGTCGCATTCTTGGAGTTTGTCCAAGAGGCGATGCTGACGATCACGGATCCCGCGACGGCCGCCTGCCTGTAAGCGGCTGGTCCCGCGCCGCCGTTCGTGTGTATAATCCCGCGCAGGGCCCGCCGCCGAGGGCGGGCAACGAAGGAGGGCTATGAGCGTCGTCTATGTTGACGGGACCTGGGCGCCACAGGGCCAGGCCGCCGTGCCGATCGATGATCTGGGGCTGGTCCGAGGCTTGGCGGTGTTCGAGACGATCCGCGTGTACGCCGGCGCGCCGTTCCGCCTGGAGGCCCATCTGCGCCGGCTCGCCGATTCGTGCGCCAGCCTGCGCCTGCCCTGGCGCTGGGAGCCCGGCGCGCTCGAGGCGATTGTCGCCGAGGCGGTCCGGCGCAATGCCGCCGACGAGGGCGCGGTCAAGATCCTGGTCACCGGCGGCAGCAGCGCCTCGGACGGCCGCCCGCGCGCCGAGACGCCGCGCCTCGTGGTCAGCGCCTGGCCGCTCCTTGACGACGCGCGGCGCCGCGAGGCCGGCGTGGCGCTCATCACCTATCCCCACGAGCGCTGGATGCCGACGCTCAAGACGGTCAACTACGCTGCGGCGTCGCTCGCGCTCCAGGACGCCGAGGCAGCCGGCGCCTGGGACGCGCTGTATGTCGGCAGGGACGGCGCTGTCAGCGAATGCACGATGCGCAACTTTTTCGGCGTCCGCCAGGACGGGACGCTGGTGACGCCCGCCGCCGATGTGCTGCTCGGCGTCACCAGGGCCGAAGTGATTGACATAAGCCGTGAGTTGGCGCTTCAGCTCGATGAGGGCGAGCTGTGGCAGAGCGAGCTGGCGGAGCTTGCCGAAGCCTTCATGACGTCGACGCTGGCCGAGATCACGCCGGTGATCGCGATCGACGGGCGGGCGGTCGGCGCCGGCCAGCCCGGGCCGCTGACCAGGCGCATCCAAGCCGCCTTCGCCGAGCGGATCCGGCCGACCCGGGGCTAGAAGCGTCGCGCCCGGGGACCCGCTCGCGGGTGGCGGGAGCTGGGCGCGCTTATCTGCGAGGTGCCGATGAATCAATCAGCGATCAATGGCCTTGCCCGGCAGCGGGAAATTTTCATCAATGGCGCGGCGGGGCTGCGGCCGCGGGTTCCGGCCGATTTCGCCACGCTGGAGCGGCGCGTCCGCGCCAAGCTGCGGCCCGAGGCCTTCGCCTACATCGCCGGGGGCGCCGGGCGCGAGTCGACGGTCCGCCGCAACCAGGCGGCGTTCGAGCGCTGGCGGATCGTGCCGCGCGTGCTGCGCGATGTCTCGGAGCGCGACCTGTCAGTCTCGCTGTTCGGCAGGACGCTGCCGGCGCCTTTCCTGCTCGCGCCGATCGGCGTGCTGGAGCTGGCCCACCAGGAGGCCGACCTGGCGGTGGCGCGGGCGGCGGCGGGGCTGGGCCTGCCGTTTATCTTTTCCAACCAGGCCTCGGTGCCGATGGAGCGCTGCGCCGCAGCGATGGGCGCGAGCCCGCGCTGGTTCCAGCTCTACTGGAGCCGCTCCGATGAGCTTGTCGCCAGCCTGGTGCGGCGCGCCGAGGCCGCCGGCTGCGAGGCGCTGGTCCTGACGCTTGACACGACCATGCTCGGCTGGCGGACCCGCGACCTCGATCTGGCCTATCTGCCCTTCCTGGAGGGCAAAGGCATCGCCCAGTACACCAGCGACCCGGCCTTTTTGCGGCTGCTGGGCCAGCCACCCAGAGGGTCCCCGGCCGGCCCGGCCACCAAAACCACAGTGACGCTGCGCGCGCTTAAGACGCTGTTCCTGATGGCCGCCGCCTACCCGGCCGGCTTCTGGCGCGGCCTGCTCTCTGGTGACGCGCGCTCGGCGGTCCAGACGTTTGTCAACATCTACACCCGCCCCT
>DASWWB010001265.1:0-3720 GCA_036406115.1 Herpetosiphonaceae bacterium | reverse complement strand
GTGCACGGGTACCCAGACTGTGGGCGGAATAAGACTGCGCCCAAGGCGAGATGACCGGCGATGCGTGATGACGGCGGTCCTGGCTGACACGAGCGAAAGGAGAAAACCATGGGTGAAGCCCTACCCACAGCGTGGTTTGTGCCGGAGCTGAAGCCCGACGCCTGGCTGGCCTTGCTCACCGAGCGCTTTCGGGGCCACGAGCCACGGATTCGGCCCAAGGCGGTCTATCGGCAGGCCGTGGGCTGGACCTTCGCCCTGCCGCTGGCGGGCGGCACCCAGGCGCTGGTGTGGCTCACGCCGGAGCCGCCGCGGGTGCGGCTCGACGTGTGGACCGACGGCTGGCCGGAGCGGGCCGAGGTGGACTATGGGATGTATGCCACGCTGCTCCAGCGGGTCGGCGACTATCTGCTCGATCAGGTCTTCGAGCCCGATGATCCCGGCGCGCGGCTGGTGATCGGGCCGGATGATCGGGTTCCCGCAGGCCGGCCAGGGGGTATGACGTGACCATAGGACGGTGTTTCCGGCAGCGTGGCGCTATCGGGCCGGAGCAGCGTGGATTCGGCGCGCATGGCGCGTGATCCTGCATTGGATAAGATCATCTCAGGTGGAGGATGTATGCCACAATCAGTTGCTGAGCTGGATATATATGAGGTGATTGTTCTGGGCGACATTACGGAACAGAGTGTGGCGCCAGACCGCTTGCTCGCGCTCCTCCAGCAGCAGTGGCCAACCACGGCCGTATCCACCCCGACCCCGGTGCCGCATGCGATCTATGCCCACGCCTTTGCCTCCATGGATCTGGGCGCGAGCTTCCGTTGGCGCCAGCACGCCGACGGTCAGTATCTCGACGGCTGGCTGTATCCGCAACAATACTGGGTGCGGGTCGTCGGCCCTCCCGCGCTGGCCATCGCCTTCATGCGCTGGTACGCCCCTCTAGTTCCGGCGCACTATTCCGTCTGGGCACTCCGCCACGTGTTGGCCGTCCGGCGTCCCCGCCGCGGCCCGGGGTTGTACGAGGTCAATCGCTGGCAGCTTACCGCAGCCTCGACCGACGCCGATCTCCAGTGGGGGCTCTGGCGCTCCGCCGAGCTGCGACGGGCGGAACGGTTGGCCGCCGCAACGTACCATCTGCGGGTCACCAAAACCGGGCAACGGCGGTGGAACAAGCAGCTCTATCGCGTCGAGCGGTTGGAAGATGGCGTGCCGGTCAATGAGGCCCTATTCACGGCGGCGGAGTTAGGCGTTCGGCTCCTGTGCGAACGAGACGTGCCGCTGCATACCGATATTCCGCGGCTGTGGCGGGCCTGTCAGGAACGGGATGAGCTGTGCTTTTGGATCGGTGCCGCCCCGCCTCCCTAAGCGCGCGGACTGCGGACGCGGCGCTGCGGGCTGGCCTGGAGTCGCTGCCCGGCTGTACGGGGTTGACCATCGAAATCCCGATGCTGTTCGACGACACCTCGTGGGGCCTGGGGACCGCCACGCTGCGGCACGAGTGGAGCATCGACCTGGCCGACCCGGAGGCCCGGCAGGCGGCGCTGGCCAGCAGAGCCGCCCACGCGATCGATGGGCTGCGCTGGCTCAGTGGCGACCATCAGCTGACGGCGGTGGCGCTGGCGCTGAGCGCGTAGATAAGGAGGCGCAATGTTTACCCCGGACGACTATGGGCAGCAGCTCGCTGGCTATCTTGCCCGTCCGCTCCTCCCCTGTGAGTATTGGATGTTTGATATGGACATGAACGAGGATGTTCGCCTCGATGTGGCCCGTGGCAGCACGGCGGCCTTTGCCTCGGGGCTGCACTTTTTGATTAATACGCTCCGTTTTCAGCAGGCGTTCGACGGTGGCCCCGGCGCCGCGCCAGCGGATGCCTTGTTTGCCCGCTACCAGGAGGCGATTGTCTATCGCCCGTTGACGATGGAGGGCTGGGTTGGCCTGGTCACGCGGCAGCTCCGCCGCTTGATTCATCCGCCTGCGTTGCCCGTGGCGCCGGCCTATGCGCTGTCCTTTGTGGCCGCGCTCTATATTGATGTGGACGGGTACACCGACACGGTGCTGGCGGAGGTGGGTGGCCAGTATGTCGCGGTGACGGTGACCCCTGATTAGCCGGGTGGCGTGGCCCGCCGGTACAGCCGTCGTGCGCTGGCCGTACCGGCGCGGGTGGCACCATCCCGGCCCTGCGTGGTAGACTAGACGGGACGCCACGCAGCGAGAGGTGCCTGATGTCTCGCCCCTTTCCCCGTCGATCCCGTACTGTGCTGATGCACTCCCACGAGTAGTGGTGAGCGCCGCTTGGGATTCCCGGGGATCTCGCTGGTGGGTCTGTGTTGCCAAAGGAGCCACCTGTGTCCCACCCCGCCAATGCCAGTCTTATTTGGTCGATTGCCGAGCTGCTGCGCGGCGATTATAAACAATCTGACTATGGCAAAGTGATTTTGCCCTTTACCCTGCTCGCCCGCCTTGATAGTGTCCTGGCTTCAACCAAGCAAGCCGTGCTGAACGCCTACGACCAGTATAAGGGCGAGGAGTATTTGTTGCCTTATCTTTTAACCAAGGCATCGGGTTATCCAATTTATAACATTTCGCGCTTTGATTTGCCGACGTTGCTCGGCGATGCGACTCAGATCCACGCCAATCTTGAGCACTATGTTGCCAGCTTTAGCCCCAATGTGCGCGACATCTTTGCTCGCTACAAGTTTATCGAGGAGCTGAGGAACCTCCACGAAAAAGAGCTGCTGTATCAGGTGGTCGGCAAGTTCTCAACAATGGACTTTAGTCCTGCACGGGTAAACAATGTCGGAATGGGACTGATGTTTGAAGAACTCATCCGGCGCTTTGCCGAACTCTCCAATGAGACGGCAGGGGAGCACTACACGCCACGCGAGGTGATCAGGCTAATGGTCAATTTGCTGTTTGTGGCCGACGATGCTGTGCTGACCAAGCCTGGCGTCGTGCGCAGCATCTATGACCCGGCGGCGGGGACCGGCGGTATGTTGGCGGTGGCCGAGGAGTTTATCCGCACACAGAACCCGCAGGCGAGGCTGAGCCTGTTTGGGCAGGAGCTGAACGACGAGTCCTACGCGATCTGCAAGGCGGATATGCTGATCAAGGGCTACGACGTGGACCAGATCATCGCCGGCAACACGCTGTCGAATGACGGCCACAGCGGCAAGCACTTTGACTATATGCTCTCCAACCCGCCCTTTGGCGTCGAGTGGAAGAAGATCGAGAACGAGATCAAAAAAGAGCATGAGATCAAAGGCTTTGCCGGCCGTTTTGGCCCGGGCTTGCCGCGGATTTCAGACGGGAGCCTACTCTTTCTGCTCCACCTTTTGAGCAAGATGCGCCAGCCCAAGGACGGCGGCAGTCGAGTGGCGATCGTGCTTAATGGCTCGCCGCTATTTACCGGCGGCGCCGGCAGTGGTGAAAGCAATATCCGCAAGTGGATTATTGAAAACGACTATCTCGAAGCGATTGTCGCGCTGCCGACGGATATGTTTTACAACACCGGCATCGCCACCTACCTCTGGATTTTGACGAACCACAAGACGCCCGAGCGCAAAGGCAAGATCCAGTTGATCAACGCCACCGACCAGTTCCAGAAGATGCGCAAGAGCCAGCGCAGCAAGCGCAAGGAGCTGAGCGAGGCGCACATCAATGAAATTACCCGCCGCTACGGCGCCTTTACTGAGACGCCGCAGAGCAAAATCTTCCGCAATGAGGACT
>DASWWB010001264.1:0-1931 GCA_036406115.1 Herpetosiphonaceae bacterium | reverse complement strand
CCTCCATCCTGATGATTCATTCTACCGGACATCCCATTGTGATTGGACTCAATTTTGGGGATCACGTCAAGCGTGGCCTCCTACCTGGCCGAGCTGCGGAGCGACGTGATCCTGGCCCATCCCTCGCTGCGCGGCCTGCATGACGGCGATGTCTCGACGACCGCCCATGATCGCCACGTCGGCCGCACGTTCCTCCTGAGCTACCAGAAACTTGATCCGACGCGCGATGCCCTGGCGCTGGCGCTGCTCGCGCGGGCGAGTTGCTTGGCGCCAGGGGCGCCGATTCCGCTTGATTTGCTGCTGGCCAGTGCCGAGCTTGAGCCGGAGGATGCCGCAGGGCAGATGGCGTTGGGGCGCCTGGCGGATCTTGGGTTTGTTTCGCTCGGCGATGAGGGCGTCGTGCTGCATCGGCTCGTGCATGCGTTTGTTGGTGGGGTGGCGGCGAACGAGGCGGCGCTGGCGGCGGTCGAGGGGACGATAATTGATCAGGCCTATGCCATCAACGAGGCCAGCTATTCCGGAGCCATGGCGCCGCTGGTGCCGCATCTGGCGTGGGCCACCCGCGATCATGGGAGCCGTGAGGATGTTCCTATGGCACGCCTGTGTAACACCCTCGACTGTCACTGGAGCGCGGTTGGGGACTATGGAACGGCGCGGCCATTCGCCGAACGGGCGCTGGCGATCAATGAACGGGTGCTGGGGCCGGACCACCCGAACACGGCGACGAGCCTGAACAATCTGGCCGCGCTGTACGTCGCCACGGGTGCGTATGGGGCGGCCCAGCCGCTGTATGAACGGGCGCTGGCGATCCAGGAACGGGTGCTGGGGCCGGACCACCCGGACACGGCAAGCAGCCTCAACAATCTGGCTTCATTATACGTCGCCATGGGAATGCCTGCCGCAGCGCGCCCTCTTTTTGAGCGGGCGCTCGCAATTTGTGAACGGGTGTTGGGGATAGATCATCCCGATACCGCCACCAGCCGATGGTGGTTGGGAGAGCTGGAGCTACGGGCTAACAATCAGCCGGGCGCCGTCGTTCTGCTCACAGCAGCGCTCGCGAGTTTTACCCGGATGCTCGGAAAGGACCACCCGACGACGCAGCAGCTTCAGCGGCAGCTTACCCGACTCGGCGTGTCCCCGGAAGCCGGTACAGAGGAGACCAATGACGATTCCCACTGACATCCAAGCCGCCCTCGGCGACCTCACCGACAAACAGCGCGGCGTCATCGAGCGCCTGGTGGCCACCGTTGGCCAGGACCGCGCCCGGGCACTGGTTAGAGAGGCGCAAGCAAGGTTAGCAGCCTCTAATCCAAGCGACCCGAGCGCTCCCAAGACGGTGCGCGGCGCGCTGACGACGCTGATCCAGACCACGCTGCCGGTTCCCGAGCGGAATCCCATCCTCGGCCTGGCCCTCCCCCAGTACAGCCTGCCGCCGGAGCTGCACCAGCGCTACCTGGCCCTCTGCGCGCGGCTGAACGAAACCGAGCCGCCGCCCCGCAAGCTGATCCGCCAGGTCATCCTGGCGCTCGGCATCGAGGCCGTCGAGCAGGCGGCGACGGAGGCCGAAGCCATCGAGGCCCAGGGCGGGATGCTCCTCCCCGACGGCTCGCGGCGGCGCACCCTTGGGGGAGTCTTTTTCGTGCTGATCCGGCAGCGGATGACGGCCGAGCAGCGGGAACCGTTTCCGTTGTGGCGGGACCGACCGGCCCGGGCGCCGAAACCCGAGGGGACGCCGCCGGCTGCGCCACCGCAACCGCAGCTGCCGGCGTTTGTCTGGAAGGAACGGAAAGCAATCTATGAAGAAGTCTTGCAAGCATGTGGGGAGGGTCGCGTGAAGGTCACGGTGATTGGACGGCCTGGTCGGGTCGTCGAGCGGCAAGACGTGGTGATCACATCGGTGAAGCAGACGAAGGTGCCGGCGTTGCCCAAGG
>DASWWB010001263.1:0-5252 GCA_036406115.1 Herpetosiphonaceae bacterium | reverse complement strand
CCGCGCCAGGCCGCGCCAGCAGGGGCAGATACAGGCTGGCGCCCGGCGCCGGGGCGGTCGCGGTGACGGCGGCGCTTGGCGGCGACAGATTGCCGGCGGCGTCGGCGGCGCGGATCGTGATCAGGTAGGTCCGGCCGGGCTGGAGGCCGGTCACGGCGTGGCTGGTGCCGGTCGTCGTGGCGACCAGCTCGGCGTCGGCGTAGATGTGGTAGGCGACGACGCCGACGTTATCGCCGGACGCCCTCCAGCTGACCAGCAGCCGGCCGGCCGAGCTAGTGGCGCTCGGGGCCGTCGGCGCGGTCGGCGCCTCCTCGTCGTCGGCGGTGGCGACGGTGGCGGCTGCCTCCGGCGAGAGATTGTTGGCCGCGTCGACCGCCCGCACGCTCAGCCGGTAGGGCGTCGAGGGCGCCAGGGCGTCGATCGTGAAGCCGCTGGCCTGGGTGGTGCCGAGCAGCAGCGTGCCGCTGTAGATCTTGTACTCGCTGACGCCGACGTTGTCGATCGACGGAGTCCACGCCAGCCTGATGCTGGTCGGCGTGACCTCCGCCGCCGCCAGGTCGCCGGGGGCGGTCGGGGCCTGGGTGTCGGGCGGCGCCTGGGTCGTCACCCGCAGGATATTGCTCGGCGCCGACAAGTTGCCGGCCTCGTCGAGCGCCCGCACCACAAAGGTGTGGCTGGCGCCCGGCGCCAGCTGGCCGACCCTGAAGGCGAGGCCGGCGGTGCCGCCGATGAACTGCTGGCCTTTGTAGATGCGGTAGCTGACGACGCCGACATTGTCGATCGCCGGGTCCCAGGCCAGATCGACGCTGGTCGAGAGCACCGCGCTGCTGCGCAGATTGGCCGGCGGCTGCGGCGCCTGGGTGTCGACCTGGCGGAACGTGGTGACGGCCAGCGCGACGCTGGGCGCCGACAGGTTGCCCGCCGCGTCCTCCGCCCGCACGGTGAAGGTGTAGGTCGTGCTGGGCGCCAGTCCGGCCAGGGTGGCGGTCAGGCGCTGGGTGGCCTGGGCGAAGCTGCCGTCGCGGTAGATGCGGTAGCCGGTGACGCCCACGTTATCGGCGGACGCCGACCAGGCCAGGTCGATCCGGGTGTCAGTCTTCTCAGGGCTCCAGATCTGGGCCGGCGCGGCGGGCGCCTGGAGATCCGGCGCGGTGTCGGCGCTGATCGCGCTGGCCGGCGACAGGTTGCCCGCCTGATCGAAGGCCCGGACCGAGAAGTCGTAGCGGGTGGCCGGCGCCAGGCCGCTGACGGTGTAGGCGGTGCCCGGGATCGCCGCCAGCTGCTGGGTGCCGCTGTAGACGCGGTAGCCGATCACGCCCACGTTGTCGGTCGAGGCGTTCCACGCCAGGCTGATGGTGCTGACGGTCGCCCCGGCGCTGCGCAGGTTGCCCGGCGCGGTCGGCGCCTGGGTGTCCGGGCTGGCCGCCGTGGTGACGTTGAGCGCGGCGCTGGCCGCCGAGCGGTTCATGGCGGCGTCGCGGGCGGTCACGGTGAAGGCGTAGGTGGTGAGCGGCTGGAGCCCGGCCACGGTCATGGTCAGGCCGGCGGTCTCGCGGACCAGCGCGCCGTTCCGGTACACCGCGTAGGCCGCGACGCCGACATTGTCAGTCGAGGCGTTCCATGCCAGGCTGATGCTGGTGTCGGTCTTGCCGGCGCTGCGCAGGCTGCCCGGAGTCGTCGGCGCCTGGAGGTCGCGGGCGGTCGCGGCGGTGACGGTGTTGCTGGCCGGCGAGAGGTTGCCGTTGCGGTCGCTGGCGCGGACCGAGAAGACATAGCTGGTTTCCGGCCGCAGCTGGGTGACCGAGAAACTGGTCTGGGCGGTGGTCGCCAGCTGCTGGGTGCCGCTGTAGATCGTGTAGCCGGTCACGCCGGCGTTGTCGGTTGCCGGGTTCCAGGCCAGGCTGACGGCGGTGGCGCTGGTCGCGGTGACCCGCAGGTTCGCGGGAGCGGTCGGCGGCTCGTAGTCCGGCAGCGTGACCGTGACGGTGGTGGTGGCGCTGATGGTGGCGCTGGCGTTGCTCGCCGCGACCGACGCCACGTAGACTCCGGGCTCCATGTAGGTGTGGCTGACATTCTGCCCGGTCGCCGTGTCCCCATCGCCAAAGGCCCAGCGATAGGTGATGGCGCCGCCGCCCCAGGCCAGGTTGGCCGAGAATTGGGTCGGCTCCCAGGCGCGGTTCGGCCCGTTGTTGCTGGCGACCAGGCCGCCCATCGTCGGCGAGGCGTAGATCGGCTGGAGGGTCTCGTTCCACAGCGTGAAGCGCGGCGCGCCGCCGTAGTTGGTCACCGCCGCGATGCCGTCGCTGGTTTTGAAGACGCGCAGCGGCGCCCCCTCGGTCTGGCGCGCCCGCACCAGGCCGTAGTTGTCGGCCCACTGCTGCAGCTCGGTGCCGCCCGCGTTGGCGCGGACGGTCGAAAGCAGCGGCGCCCAGACGGCGTCGGCGATCGTGTTGGACAAGGCGTTGACTTGGGCCAGCGTGGTGGCGTCGTAGACCCAGCCTGAGCCGAGCAGCACGACCGAGCCGTTCGGCGCCACGCGGACCGGGTGGCCGACGCCGTTGTCGCCGTGGTAGGGCGAGTCCTGGATCTGGCCCAGCGTGCCGTCAGGGTTGATCGTCTCCCACAGCAGATCGTTCGGCGACATGCCGTCGCGCAGGAAATACATCTTGCGGTTGACCTCGCTCCAGGCGTAGGTCAAGGAGTGGTAGTTCCAATCTTTTTGCGCGATGAGCGCGCCCTCGGGCGTGTAGGTGATATGCGAGGCCCAGGCGCCGACCGGCGCGCAGATAAACACGTACCGGCCGGCGGTGGCCAAGCCGCACGGCGTGAGCGGCGCGTTGGCGAACTGCCGCTCGGTCAGGCCCGACGCCAGCTCGATGACGGTCATCCTGCCGCCCGCGTAGGCCAGGTACAGCCGGCTGTCAATCCCGGAGTAGGTCATCAGGGCCGGCGCCTCGCTGAGCGGGATGGTGGCGAGGTAGCGGCGCTGGGCGATCGACCAGCGGAAGACGCTGAGATCGGCCCGGCTCAGCAGATAGATCACGCCGTCGTTGCCTAGGTCGATTGAGTCCGGCACGTAGGCTAGCCCGTCTGGGTTGACCGGCTGGCCCGGCTGCGCGGGGTTCAGCGCGGCGACCGGCGTTTCGGCCACTGCGACGGTGTTGGGCGCGCTGTCGCTGGGGGCGAAGCGGAAGATGGTCTCCCCGGCGACATAGATGCTGAGCGGCGCGGCCGCCAGGCTGACGCGGCCGGTCTCGAGCAGCGCCGGCGAGTAGGCGATGAGCGTCGTGCCGCGCAGCACGATCGGCAGGTTGCCATAGAAGGCGATGTCGTCGACGGTCCCGCCCAGGCTGTTGTTGTAGGTCAGGTCGCTGGCGTTGTAGACGATGCCCGAGTTGTCGGTGACCCGCGCCTCGCCGGCGAAGACGAAGGTTTTGGTGGCATGGGGATAGTCGCCGTGGTAGGGGCTGTCGTTGCTGGCGCCGAACGTGCCGTCGGCGTTGAGCACGATGTGATGGATGTCCGACGGGCTGATGCCGATGTTTCGCCCGTACAGCTTGTTGCGGCCTGGCGCCAGCGACAGGCCGCCGAGGCCCCAGGGAACGCTGGTGCTCGCAATCGCGGCGCCGGTCTGTTTGTTGACGCTGCGGATGGTCGAGTAATGATGGACGTAGAGGAATTGGCCGTTGACCAGCAGCGTGCCGACGGAGTCGGTCGCGTTGACCAGGAAGGTCTCGCCGCTGCCGTCGAGCGCCCGGCGCATTACGTTGCGCCCGTAGCTGACGTACATTCCGTCGCCGTCGACGGCGAAGGCGGTGGGCGCGGCGGTGAGCGGCACGGCGGCGAGCCAGGCTTTAGTGCTCAAGCTGTAGCGCTCGACGCGGGCCGGGCTGGCGAAGACGAAATAGGCGATGTCGGCGTGGCGCGCCGTCAGGAGCCAGGGCGTCGCCTGGGGCGCCTGCGGGCTGTCGGGGGCGGAGGGGCGGGCGGCGGCGGCCGGAAGCAGCGCGTTGGCGCACAAGCAGCCGAGCATGAGCAGTCGAAGCACAGTGTGGCGAAGCATGTTGTATCTCTCTGCCGAAACAATCTCTCGCTGGGGTCGCCGGTACTATATCGCCCCCAAATCCCGCAGTCAAGGAACTCCGGTCCTTGCGCCGCATCCACCCTGCCGCCGCCCGAGCCGGCCTCCGCCTCCCGGCCGAGCCCTGATCGGCCCGGCGGAGTTGTCGCTAGCCTGGCGGGGCGCCCATAATTTTCAGCAGCGAAGGATCCGTCTTATGAAAAACGAGGTATCGCATGACCATCGCGTTTGAGCTTGAACGCTTCACCGCCCGCCCTGCCACGATGGACGATCTGGCGGCGCTGACTGACCTGACCAACCGCTGCTCGATCGAGCGGACCGGCGAGCCCTCCACCCAAGAAAGCGACATGCGCATGGAGCTTGAGTCGCCCGGTTTCGATCTCGCCACCGACAGCCTCCTGATCCACGACGCCGACGGCGCCCTCCTCGGCTCCATGCTGGTCTGGAACACCTCCAAGCCCCACGTCAACACCTTCCTCGAAGGCCAGGTCCGCCCCGATCAGCGCGGGCAGGGCATCGGCTCGGCCCTCCTCCGCTGGGGCGAGGAGCGCGCCCGCGATTTCATCGACAAAGCTCCCGCCCACGCCCTTGTCACCCTGAGCCACGGCGTGCTCAGCACCGACGCCGGCGCCGCCGCGCTGCTGCGCCAGCAGGGCTTCGAGCTGACCCGCCACTTCTGGCGCATGGTCGCGCCGCTCGACGGCCCGCCGCCCGCGCCGCAGCTGCCCGCCGGCCTGGCGATCCGCTCCTACGATCCGGCCACCGAGCTGCCCGCCGTCCTGCGCGCCACCGGCGATTCGTTCAAGGATCACTGGGGCTATGTCGAGGAGCCGTTCGAGGAGAAGCTGGCCAAATGGGAGCAGTTCCTGCGCAACGACGAGAACTATGATCCCGCGCTGTTCTTCGTCGCCACCGACGGCCCCGATATCGCCGGCGTCGCGCTCTGCTGGAAACAGACGGTCGAGGATCCGGCGATGGGCTGGGTGGGCACGCTCGGCGTGCTGCCGGCCTGGCGCCGCTCCGGCCTCGGCCTCGCGCTGCTCCGGCACGCCTTCGGCGAGTTCCACGCCCGCGGCCAGCAGCGGGTCGGCCTGGCGGTCGACGCCGCCAGCCTGACCGGCGCGACCCGCCTGTACGAGAAGGCCGGCATGCGGGTCGACCGCCAGTGGGA
>DASWWB010001262.1:0-2564 GCA_036406115.1 Herpetosiphonaceae bacterium | reverse complement strand
TACGAGTGCATCGAGTGGCCCAGCTCGTGGGCCAGGGTGAACAGGCTGTTGAGATTGTCCTGATAGTTCATTAGCACGAACGGCTGCGAGGTGAAGGCGCCGCCCGAATAGGCGCCCGAGCGCTTGCCGCGATTCTCGTATTTGTCGATCCAGCGCGACTCCAGGCCGTTGCCCAGCGCCCCGGTGTACTCGGCGCCCAGCGGGGCCGTGCTTTGCAGGACCAGCGTGGCGGCGTCGTCGAAGCTGATCTTGCGCTGCACGCCTTTGCTGAGCGGCGTGAACAGATCGTAGAAGTGCAGATCGTCGAGGCCGAGGATGCGCTTGCGGATGCGCAGGTAGCGATGGAAGGTCGGGAGGTGCTCGTGGACAGTGGCGATCAGGTTCTCGTAGACGCTGAGCGGGATGTCGTGGGGCTTGAGCGCCGCGTCGACCGACGACTCGTACCCGTGGGCCCGGGCGTAGAAAATATCGCCACGCACATTGGCGGCGTAGGTCGAGGCCAGCGTGTTGCGGAACTTGAAGTACTGGCGGTGGAGATTGGTGAAGGCCTGGCGGCGCACCTCGCGGTCGGCGTTCTCCAGCAGGCGGATGTAGCGGCCGTGGGTCAGCTCCAGCTGATTGCCGTCGGCGTCGGTGACCGGCTCGAACTTCAGATCGGCGTCGTTGAACATATTGAAGATCGAGCCGGGGCCGCGGGTCGCCTCGCGGGCCTGGGCCAGCAGCTCCTCGACCTCGGCCGAGCGGACGTGGGGCCGCATCCGGATCAGCTCCTCGATCGCCCGCCCGTAGACCGCCAGGGCCGGCTCGCTGCCCAGGTAGCCGCGCAGCTCCTCGTCGCTCAGGGTCAGCAGCTCGGGATCGATCCAGGCGCCGGCGGCGCTGGCCTTGGCCGCCAGCGTGTTGGAGCGCTCGCGCATCGCCTGGTAGCGGGCGTTGGTCGTGTCCTCGTCGCCCCGGAGATAGGCGTAGGCCAGCACCTGCTCGGCGACAATCCAGAGACTCTCCTGGGCCTGGAACACTTTGAGCAAGGCCTGCGGGCCCTCGCGCAGCGTGCCGGCGAGCGCTTGCAGCTCCGGCAGCCCGGCCTCGATCTTGGCGAAATCGGCCTCCCAGGCCTCGTCGCTGGCGTAGATGCTGGAAATGTCCCAGGTATCCTCGGGGTTGATCTCGTGGCGCTCCGGCAGCGCCTGCGCGGTCATGGTCATCGTGTCGTCTCCATGAAGATTAAGAGTCCGATGGCGCTATTTTAGCACGATAGTCGTCAGCCTTTAGTCCTTGGCAACCCGCCGGCCCGTGCCTATCGTACCATTTCCAGCGCCCGGCAGGCCGATTATACTGCCGGGGACGCCCCTGGCAACCCAACTATTTGGAGAGAACGATGACGTGGATCAAACCCGCGCGGGCGGCCTTCGCCCTCGCGCTGCTGCTCGCCGCCTGCCTGGCCGGCCGCCCCGCCGCCGCCCAAAGCCCCTTCCGCCCCACTCGCACCAGCACCGCCCGCGGCCTGCCCCGCCAGATGATTGCGGCCGACTGGGGCAATCATCTGCTGGCGTTCAGCGGCAACGGCGGCCGCACATGGCAGACATTGCCCACCGCCAGCCTGCCCTCAAGCAGCGCCAGCGTGGCGCTAGCGCCGCGCAACCACCCGCAGCCGGTGCGCTGGCTGTTCACGACCATGCAAACCCAGCCGCGCATCTACCGCAGCGGCGATTTCGGCCAGTCCTGGGGCGTCGAGGCCCGCCCGGAGCTCCTTCAGCACCCGCTCGGCGACACGTCCTACTTCGTGGACATGCATCCGTTCGCCATCCCCTACGCCGATCCGAGCCGAGTGTACGTCGGGCAGTCCGAGCGGCGGCGAGACTGCGACAGCGGGCCGAATTGCGTCTACCTGGAGGTCGGCGCCGTCAATGTCAGCACTGACAGCGGCGTGACCTGGACCACCACCGGTCACCGCTTCGGCATTCTCTCCCAGCTCGTCGTCTCGCCGCTGGTGCCGGGGCGCCTCTACGCCTATCAAATGGCCGACCACTCCGAGCCCGGCGCCTGGCTTCGCAGCGACGACAGCGGCCAGACCTGGGCGGCCACCACAATTCCCGGCCCATGGCTCGCCCTGGACGGCGCCGACGCCAATGTGCTCTACGCCGGCCTCGAGCGCAGCACCGACGGCGGCCAGACCTGGACGCCCTACGCCCGGTACTCTCCGTGCGCCATCCAGCCCAAGGCCCATCCGTCCATCGGCGGCCTGCTGTTCCAGCAATGCCCCCCTGAGTTCAACCAAAGCTACCGCAGCCGCGACGGCGGCGACAGCTGGCAGCTCATCGCCCGCTACCCCGAGATCGATGTCAGCCACGCCAGCCGCCTCTACACCTTTGAGCCTGTCGGCGGCAGGATGACGCTGTTCGAGAGCTTCGACGAGGGCGACACTTGGGGGTCGGCGCCGATCCTGTTCGAGCCGCTCCAGACCTATCTGCCGGCGCTGGGCCGCTAGCGGCCTTGGGCCGAGGAGAGAGAACCAATGCCCCGCATCAACCGCATCGCCCAGGCCGCCGCCTTCGCGCTGCTGC
>DASWWB010001261.1:0-2990 GCA_036406115.1 Herpetosiphonaceae bacterium | reverse complement strand
TCGACCGCATGGGCCTCAAACGGCTTCCAATAGGCCATCAGGGCCAGCGGACCCTGCTCATCGGCCAGGCGCTTGCTCAGTTCATGATCGTAGCCCAGCTCGTCGTAGTAGTCCCAGCGGACATCATCGAGGGCGCAGTGGGGTAGCGCGAGCTGGGCCGCCAGCAACGTCGCAATCGTACTCTTCCCCGCGCCCATGGGGCCAATCAGGATAAGGGGTTAAACGCAGCGCGCCCCGGTTCATGGCAGCGAACACATGTGCGTCGGTTTATGCTGCCCCGTCCTCCGCCTCCACTGCCTGGAGGACCTGGCGCTGATAGCGCAGAATCGCGTCGACGCAGGCGGCCAGCGGTGCCGCCGGCGGTTCCTCTTGGAACGTGTAGGTGCCATAGAAATTGATGTGGTGCCAGGCCACCGGTGACAGCGCCATCAGACGCGCCACCGTCTCAGGATCGCCCCGCGCCTCGGCTGCGGCGATCGCGCGCTCCAGCAGCAGCACATTATAGAAGATGATCACGTTGACCAGCAGCCGGCTGGTCTCATTCCAGATCTCCTGCTCCTCCTCTGTCACGTAGCGCAATTTTCCACCATTGGCATAGGCCAGCGCCCGCCGCAGTTGGTGATACTGCTCACCCCGATTGAGGGCTTTGTGGACATTCCGCCGCAGCTGCGGTGAGTCCACATACTCCAGCAGATGGAGACTGGTGTAGATCGCATCGTATTCCCAGAGGGCCTGGAGCACGGGGCTCCGCCGCTTGGCACTGCTGAGTTTGGTGATGAGGATACTTTGGCTGGTCGTCTTCTGGGCCAGGGAGGCGAAGATCCGTAGCAGGTGATCCCAATAGCGGCGGATCAGCTCGGTATTAATACGCCGCGTCGGACGGATCAGCGCGTCGGCGCCATAGGCACTCGGCACCCGAAAGCCACACAGGCGGGTGCGGATTTTGTCCTGCACATCGGCATAGCGGGGGGCAAAGCGCCAGCCAAAGACGTTGAGCAAGGCGAAGTTGACCTGATTGGTGCCGTGGGTATCGGTCGAGTGGATCGTTGGCTGGAGATCCGTGGGGTTGTTGAACACCAAATCGAACACCCAGTGGCTCTCGTGGTCGTGGGCGCTAATCAACCGCGCATTCACCGGAGCGCCGTTGATCACGAGGGTCGCGGCCACCACGCCTTTGCCCAGACCAAAGTATTTGGACGAATACCGGGCGTTGACGGTCGCAAGATCGGTCTCGAACTTTTGCCCATCGCTGCTCGAATGGACCACGCCATCAATCTGGTGGTGCTGAAAGAGGGGCGAGGTGGCCAGGCGATTGATGACCGTCGTGCTGGCGGCCTGGAGCGTTTCGGGACGCACATAGTTGCCGGAGGTGCGGACCAGGGTGCTGCCGGCGACATCGGACATATCGCCCATCCGATGGAGCCCCAGGTTGGTGCCCCAGGCCATGAGGCAGGCGCGGAGAATGCGATTCTCACGTCGGTGATGGGCGTACCGGCCCAGGGCGTGCTCGAAGGCCTCCATGAAGCCACACTCCTGATCGACCAGCGCCAGGACCTGGGTGAGGGTGGTCTGCGGCAGCCGGGTAAAGAGCGTGTGGTTGCTGCTCTCCCGGCCGCGCGGGGCGCTCAGGGTCCAGTGGGACGTGGTGCCATGGTGGGTCACCGTGACCCCCATATTGGCGCCGCTGGCAATCCGGCCGTTGACGCGGTCGAGCTGGCCTTCCAGCTCCTGCTCCAGGTCGGCTAGGTGGTCACTGATCGGCTGCTGGAGCCGCGGCAGGTTCATGGCTGCGAGATAGGCCTCTTTGGTGGCCCGCCAGTCGGCGAGGGGAATGAGATCATCTTCCAGGCTGCGAAAGCGCAGACTCTGGCGGCACACCAGCTCGCCGGTCTCAAGCGCCGTGCGCACCAGCTGGTAGATCAGAAATTCATACTTGTCTAGCTGGAGTTGCGGGGTGCCGTTGATGCGGGTGTAGAGGTAGCGCTTGAGATGGACGGGAATACAGCGGGTGGGGATCGTCTGCGGTGGGACCTGGGTGAGCGCCCGCCCGCGGCGAAAGAGCTCCTGGAGAAACTGGACAGCCGTCAGGAGCGGCGAGCTGCTGCGGCTGCTCTGGAGCGTGACCCCAAGCAGCAGGGGGCGGAGGCGCGGCTTGAAGCGGCGGCCCAGCGTGGTGATGTGTTGCCAGTAGAGGGCGGTTTCGTCCCAATCGGCGCCGGTGGCAATGTAGGCGGCCGTCTGCGCCAAGCGCTCCCGCGGGAGGATGGCAAAGGCCTGCTCCTGGACCTCAACAAAGGCCGTGGTGGGCGACTGATCGCTCGCCATCAGCTGGAGCACACGCCCGGCGCGGGACATATCCTGGGAGCGTTGCAGCCGGAACGCGGCGACCTGAGCGACCGCGATCCCCTTGGCCTCATCACGAAACCCCTTGACCGCGTGGAGGAAGCCACTCACCAGATGGTCGTGGAGTCGATGATACCGGTGGTGGAGAAAGGCGAGCAGATAGACATAGACCATCCACGAGGTCAGGTCCTTAAGCCGCGGGGCGGTATAGACACCAACCAACGACGCATAATACTGGATGGCCTCGGGCGAGAGCTGGAAGTGGGGAAGCACGCGGGCGGCCAGGTTGTAGAACGGCTGAAGATCGTCTGCCCGGTCGCGCTCCGTCCGCAGTTCGCCCCGCCCGAGATCCTTGGGGACCCGGCGTAAGCGGGTCAGCTGATACCAGCCATCGCGTTCGAGAAAGAGCGTCTCCAGCTGCGCGCAGTCGTCGTGGGTGAGGTGGGTATGGAGGATGTCAACGAGGCGGTCCTCTTCATGCGTGATCGCCTGGCCAATGATCTCCTCCTGGAGGTAGCTGTAGCCGGGGAGCATGATGCGCTCGGCGGCGAAATACTGGAGCACCACCCGCACCAGATACTGCGGTTTGGGGCTAATGCGCGCCGCCTGGCGGGCGACCTGATGGGCGGCCTGGCGATCGGCCGCTC
>DASWWB010001260.1:0-3090 GCA_036406115.1 Herpetosiphonaceae bacterium | reverse complement strand
GCCGGGCGGCCCCGGGGGTTGGTCGGCGGCGCGCGGCTCCAGCGTAGCCTCGGTTTTTTCGCCGATGCCGTAGACCGTCAGCGTGGCGGAGGCGGGATCGAAGCGGGCGACCGCGCCGCCAGCCAGCCAGACCGCGCCGGCCGGGTCGGTCCAGAGATCCCAGACCGGGCCGTGCATGGCGGGCTGGCGCCCAGAGGGCTCCTGGCCGGCGGGCTGGAAAAAGGTCGCCTGGCCGGTGGCCGGATCGAAGCGCGTCAGGCCGCCGTTTTCGCGGCCGAGCCAGAGCGCGCCGGCCGCGTCCTGGGCCAGCGAGTGGATGGCGTGGTTGCCGGCGCCCTGGTCGAGGAAGCGGGCGAAGCCGCCGGTGGCGGGATCGAAGCGATTGAGGCCGGCGTCGCGGGTGGCGACCCAGAGCGCGCCCTGGCGGTCTTCGAGGATGGCGCTGATCACATTGCTGCTGAGCGAGGCGGGATCCTGGGGATTGTTGCGGTAGGTCGTCGCCGCGTGGCCGTCGTAGCGGCTGAGCCCGTCCCAGGTGCCGATCCAGGCGAACCCCTGGCGGTCGAAGGCCACGGCCTCGACGTGGTTGTTGGCCAGGCCCTCGGTGGCCGAGAGGTGGCGGAAGCGCAGCGCGCGGCTCGGGCGGGCGCTGCCGGGCTGGGCGGCTGCTGGCCGGGCGGCCGGGGCTGCGAGGCCGGCGAGCAGCAGGGCGAGCAGCAGGCAGAGGCGGCGGGTGGCGGCGACAGGCATGGCGTTTCTCCTTGAACCACCGGTGGCGCCCTGAGTATGCCATGGCGGCGGACGACTGTCTATCGGAGCGGTTCGATCTTTGCTCGAACTTGTGCGACAGCGCGGCCCGGCGTCCGGAGTAAAGACAGGCGGCGCCGATGAAAATAGCCCTTTGCAAAGGGCTAACTGGCATTGCGGCCAAACATCGTGCAGATTGACACAAACTTGAAACGCGCTATAATGCCAGGTGACCCTACGTGCGCCATTGAAGGAGCGGCTATGCTACGGCCTTACCTGCCAATTCTGGTGATCTTCATTGTCGGGATCTTCATCCCTGTGGCAGCGCTGGTGCTGTCGTCGCTGCTGGGGCCGCGTAAGGCGACCAAGCGCAAGCTCATCCCCTACGAGTCCGGCATGACGCCGATCGGCGAGGCCATGCAACGCCTGCCGGTGCGCTTCTACGTCGTGGCCATGCTATTCATCCTCTTTGATATCGAAGTGATCTTCCTGCTGCCCTACGCGCTCTATTTCCGCCAGCTTGGCGTGTTCGGCCTGGGCGAGATGGGCGTGTTCATGGCGATTCTGCTGTTGGGCTATGCATATATCTGGCGGAAGGGAGCCCTGCGATGGGACTAGAAGAAAAAGCCGGCGATCTGGGGATCGTGACGACGTCGCTTGAGGGCCTGGTCAACTGGGGCCGCACCAACGCGATGTGGCCGATGCTGTTCGGCCTGGCCTGCTGCGCGATCGAGATGATGGCGGCCCAGGCCTCGAACTACGACATGTCGCGCTTCGGCATGGAGTTGATGCGGGCCTCCCCGCGCCAGGCCGACCTGATGATCGTGGCCGGGCGGGTCAGCCGCAAGATGGCGCCGGTGGTGCGTCGGCTCTACGACCAGATGCCCGAGCCCAAGTGGGTCATCGCGATGGGCGACTGCGCCTCGTGCGGCGGCGTCTACAACAACTACGCCATCGTCCAGGGCGTGGACGAAGTCGTGCCGGTCGATGTCTATGTCGCCGGCTGCCCGCCCCGCCCCGAGGCCCTGATCGACGGCATCCTCCAGCTCCACAAGAAAATCAAGGGCGAGAAGATCGACCAGCGCAGCGCCGACCGGGAGCCCATCCGGGTCGAGCAGGCCGAGCGCGGCGCGTTGAAGCCGTTAGGCTAGCGAGGCGACGAATGATTGATCGTGCGACATTCACCAGCATGGTGCAAGAGCGGTTCCCCACCGTCGTGGTGGGCGACGAGTCCGGCGACATCGCCCTGACGGTCGGCCGCATGCATCTGACTGAGCTCGCCGGCTGGCTGCGCGACACCCCCGAGCTGGCCTTCACCTTCCTCAACAATCTCTGCGGCGTCGACTACCTGGGCCGCGAGCCGCGCTTCGAGGTCGTGGTCCACCTGACCTCGATCCTCAACCAGACGCGGATCGCGCTCCATGTCGGCGTGCCGGAGTCCGATCCGACTATCCCGACCCTCGCGCGCATGTTCCCCACCGCCAACTACCAGGAGCGCGAGACCTACGATATGTTCGGGATTATCTTCACCGGCCACCCGGGCCTGGAGCGCATCCTGATGCCCGAGGAGTGGATGGGCCATCCGCAGCGCAAGGACCACCCGCTGGGCTACGAAGAGGTCGCCTTCACCCACAACGAGGATTTCATCTACGCCAACAAGCCGTTCGCGAAGGAGTAGCGCCAATGACCATGACTTCCCTGGCGTTCCCCGCCATTGAGATCCCGACGCCGTCGCAGGTCGCGGCGGCAGCGAGCAATGAGCCGGACGAGAACGGCGACACTAACATGATCCTCAGCATGGGGCCGCAGCACCCCTCGACCCACGGCGTGCTGCGCCTGGCGGTCGAGCTGTCGGGCGAGACCGTGGTCCAGTGCGCCCCGGACGTCGGCTTCCTCCACACCGGCATCGAAAAGACGATGGAGACCAAAACCTACACCAAATCCATCGTCCTGACCGACCGCATCGACTACCTGGCGCCTATGTCCAACAACATGGCCTATGTCTCGGCGGTCGAGAAGCTGATGAGCCTGGAGGTGCCGGAGCGCGCCCAGACCATCCGCGTGCTGCTGCTGGAGCTGACCCGCCTCAACTCGCACCTGATCTGGCTCGGCACCCACGCGCTGGACCTGGCGGCCATGAGCGTGTTCCTCTACGCCGTGCGCGAGCGCGAGTACATCCTCGATATCTTCGAGATGCTGACCGGCGCCCGCATGATGACCAGCTATTTCCGCATCGGCGGCCTGGCCTGGGACCTGCCCAAGGATTTCATTCCCACCGTCGAGCAGTTCCTCGACTACTTCCTGCCCCACGTCGACGAGTACGAGGACCTGCTGACCAACAAC
>DASWWB010001259.1:0-6149 GCA_036406115.1 Herpetosiphonaceae bacterium | reverse complement strand
GAGCGCAGCGCCCGCCAGAACACCGCTCCGCCGCCGAGCAGCGTCCAGAGGCTGAGCGCCAGGCCGATCCAGCCCAACGCGCGGGTCACGCCAGTCGCGCCGCGCACGCCTGCCAGCGCCAGCGCGGCGCCCAGCGCCCCGAGCAGCAGCGCCAGCGGCGCCCATTCGAGGCCGAAAATCCCGAGGGCGAAAAAATAAAACTGCGGCGCTGGCAAGAACAGCATCAACACCGCAGTGCCGGCGAGCAAGCTGATCAGGACGCTTGCGATGACGAATGACAGCCGCATACGCTCCTTCCTCGGTGGTAGCCAGCCGGCGGCTGGCGGCGTCGGGTTCAGACCGCCTTGGGCTTGGCGCGCAAGGCCCAGACCAGGTTGGCCAGCAGGCCGTAGATCACGTAGGTCAGCGGCAGCACAAAGAGGAACTCGCGGGGCTTGACGACCGCGAGCACGAAGATCGCCAGAAACAGCGCGCGGATCGGGATCGGCGCCTCGAAGGCCAGCTGCTCCATGTTGGGGAAGCGCAGCACGCTGATCATCAGCATGCCGGTGAGGCCGACCAGCGCGGTAACCAGATAGGGGTGCAGGTTGCCGGTGAATAGCGCCAGCGAGGCAGCGATCATGCCGGCCATCGGGATGGGCATGCCGACGAAAAAGCGCTTGTCGCTGGTGGTGATCAGGTTGTAGCGGGCCAGGCGGCCGGCGCCGCAGCAGACGAAAATTCCAGCCGCCACCACGCCGATCCAGCCGGCGCTGCGCAGCCACACCTCGTAGACCAGCAGCGCCGGCGCGACGCCGAACGACACCACGTCGGCCAGCGAGTCAAGCTCCTTGCCGAACTCGCCGCTCACGCCCAGCGCGCGGGCGGTCCGCCCGTCCAGCGTGTCGAAACAGGCCGCCACGCAGATCAGCACGGCGCCGCGGAAGGTGTCGCCGTCAACTGCCGCCAGCACCGCCAGGAACCCGCAGAACAGGTTGCCGGACGTAACGAGATTAGGAACCCACGATCGTCGGTTGCGCATGCCACTCTCCCATCCTGGTGATGCCGCCCTGCACCTTCTGGCCCTTCTTCACCAGCGGCGTCGCTGCGCCGCGCGGGAAGATCAGATCGGTGCGGGAGCCAAATTTGATCAGGCCGAAGCGCTCGCCGGCGCCCATCTCCTCGCCCAGGCTGGGCCAGGTGACGATGCGGCGGGCGACCAGGCCGGCAATCTGGACTACGAGCACCGGGCCATGGGCTGTTTCAAGCCCGACATAGGCGCGCTCGTTGGCGGTGTCGGCCTCTTTGTCCCAGGCGGCGCGGAACTCGCCGGGCACGTAGTCCCGGTAGCGGACCGTGCCGGCGGCTGGCATGCGGTTGATGTGGACATCGAAGACCGAGAGGAAGGTGACGATCCTGGTCGCCGGCCCCTTGATGAAGCGCGGTTCGTCGATCTCGTCGATGGCGGTGATCAGCCCGTCGGCGGCGGCGTGGAGGTAGGGCGTGTCGGCGGGCGTCTCGCGCTCGGGATCGCGGAAGAAGTAGGTCACCATGCCGGTGAGCGCCAGGGGCAGCAGGGCGGCTCGCCGGCTGAAGAGGGCGGTCAGGGCAGTCAGCCCGGCGCTGGCGCCGATGAATGGCACCCCCTCGATGGCGAGGCCTGGCAAGGATCGTCGCACACGGGCGCGTGAATCGGTCATCGGGTCAACTCCTCCGTACAGCCGCGTCCAGCGCGGACGCTGCCGGAAATTATACCATCCCCCCCGGCGCCTCACAATCGCCGCGCCGATCGGCCCGCCGGCGCGCACTGCAACAATCGCTGTCATCCGAGCGTCAGATTGCTGCATAATGTAGATAGCGTTGAACCTTTGATTCGTGGGAGGATCCCGTGCAAGATAAACTGATGCGCTCCAGCCAGGACCGGATGATTGCCGGCGTTTGCGGCGGGGTCGGCGCCTATTTCGATATCGACTCGACGATTGTGCGCCTGGTGATGGTGCTGCTGGCCTTCACCGGCACCAGCATTGTCATCTATCCCCTGCTCTGGCTCGTGATGCCCAAAGCCCCTTTCCGCGCGGCCCCCGGCGCTCCTCCCGCCTCGATCGGCAATGAATGGGGCTCCCAGCAGCCCGGCGGCTTCGTCCCGCCGCTGGCTGGCGAGCCCGAGCCGCTGCCGATGCGCTTCGATCCCTACACCGGCCAGCCCCTCACGCCCCCGAGCTTCGGCTCAGCCGTCGACGCCAGCCGCCCGATTCCCGGCGCGACGGTGCGCCTGCAACAGGAATCCTTCCCCGATCCGACCCTGCCGCCCTTCGGCGCCGCCGCCCCGCCCCCGACCTACGCCCCGCCCACGGTGGTGCCGGTCAACCACCGGGCGCGCCGGCCCAAGCTCGGCCTGATCCTGGTCGGGATCGGCCTGCTGGCGCTGGCCCAGCAGCTCAACATCGCCTTTGATTTCCTCTTTCCGATGGCGCTGATCGGCCTGGGGATCTTCCTGCTCGCCCGGCGGGGCCGCTGATGGGCCGCGCTCCCGCCGGCGAGCCCCGGCCGCGGAACGGGCGGCCCTTCGCCTGGGTGCTGATCCTGCTCGGCGGCTATTGGCTGGCCCGCCGGCTCGGCTGGCAGGATCCCGGTGTGCTCTACCTCGTCGGCCGCTTCTGGCCGCTGCTGCTGATCGTTCTCGGCTGCGAGATGCTGCTGAGTCGCCGGCGCAAGGGCCTGGGCCTGCTGGTCGGCGGGCTGCTCGCCGCCGGAGCGCTGGCGGTCCTGTCGATCACCGGCAAGGCCCCGCTCTCGCCTGCCAGCGCTGTCGTCGCCCTTGATGAGCCGCGCGGCCAGCTGACCGGCGCCCGCGTGCTGCTGGAGACCGGCGGCTCCGAGCTGTCGCTCCAGCCGATGGCCGAGCCCGGCGCCAATCTGCTCGGCGGCACCTTCTCCGGCGTCGGCGCCGAGCTGGATCGCGAGCGCTCCGAGGAAGCGGGCGTGGCGACGATCAATCTCGAAGCCCGCGCCGAGCGCTGGATGCGCCTCGCCGACCAGCCCGCCCGCTGGGATGTGCTGCTGGCCCCCGATCTTCCGCTTGAGCTGACGATCAACGCCCAGGGCTCCACCTTCACGATCAATGCCGAGCGGCTGCGCTTGTCCTCGCTGGACCTGGAGGCCGACGCCAGCGCGGGCACGCTCATCTTGCCAGCCAGCGGCGCCTCGCGCGTCACGGTCGAGGCCGGCGCCGCCGTGCTGACCCTGGTGATCCCGGAAGGCGCCGCCGCGCGCGTCACGCCCGATCTGCGCGCCAGCAAGCTCAACGCCAGCGACCGCTTCACGCTGGAGGGCGAGTCCTATGTGACGCCGGGCTGGGAGACCGCCGGCGAGCTGCTGGAGATCACGATCGAGGGCGGCGCCGCTTCGATCGAGCTGCGCTGATCACGGCCCCACCGTGATCAGCTCCTTCAGTCCGTCGAAGGTCGCGGCGCCGATCCCCTTGACCTTGCGCAAATCCTCGATGGTGGCGAACGGCCCGTGGGCCGCCCGGTGGTCCAAGATGCGCTGGGCGGTGGCGGGGCCGATGCGCGGCAGTGTGTCAAGCTCCGCCAGGCCTGCGGTGTTGAGATTGACTTTCCCGTCGCCTGGGTCGGCGGCGCCGGGCGCCTGGGCTGGCGGCGCCCCAAGCTCGCCCTGCTGCGGAATGTAGAGATGAGTCTCATCCTTGAGCCGGGCCGCCAGATTGACTTTGCCGGCATCTGCCTCGCCGGTCAGCCCCCCGGCGGCCCGCACCGCGTCGTCGCCGCGCGCCCCGCCCGGCAGCCGGTAGACGCCCGGCGTCGCCACCGCCCCGCTCACATAGACCACCAGCTCCCCGATGGTCGGCGTCGCCGCGATGATGGTTTGGGTCGGCGTGACGGGCTTGGTCGGCTCGGCCAGCAGGCTCAGCGGCGCCGGTGTCGGCGTCGCAGCCCCGGGCCTGCCGCCCAGCCAGACCGCCCCGCCCAGGATGAGCGCCGCCAGCGCGATGGTCAGCGGCCAGACCCAGCGCGAACCGCCGCCCCCCTCCTCGGTCTCAATTATCTGCTCCTCGGTGTCCATGGTTTCCTCCTGCGATCCTGTCATCTGGTAAGATGCAATCCGCATGGTGTTTTTCCCATGGTTTGCGGAGCGAATCGATGATTCTTGCAGAACTTGAGGCCGCCCTGCCGGCCTTCCTTGAGATTCCCGCCGGCCCGTTCCTGATGGGCACGCCGACCGGCGCGCTGAGCGATCTGGCGCGGCGCTTCGGCGGCACCCGCGAGTCCTACGCCGAGGAGGCGCCCCAGCACCGGCTGGAGCTGGCGGCCTTCGCGATCGCCGCCGTCCCGGTCACGAACCGGCTCTACGGGCTGTGGGCCGCCTCGTCCGGCGTGCGGCGGCCGATCACCTGGCACGGCGACCAGCCGCCCGCCGCCTTGCTCGATCTGCCGGTCGTCGATGTTTCCTGGGACGAGGCGCTGGCCTGCTGCGCTTGGCTGCGCGAGGCGAGCGGCCTGCCCGTCCGCCTGCCGAGCGAGGCCGAATGGGAGCGCGCCGCCCGGGGCGACGATGGCCGCATCTGGCCCTGGGGTGATGAGCTGGACCCGGCTCGGGCCAACATCGCCGAGGCCCAGCTCGGCGGCCCGACGCCGGTTGGCAGCTTTCCCGCCGGCGCCAGCCCCGTCGGCGCGCTGGACATGGCCGGCAATGTCTGGGAGTGGACCGGCTCGCTCCAGGCGCCCTATCCCTACGCCGCCGGCGACGGCCGCGAATCGCCGCAGCCGGTCGAAGGCCTGGACCGGCGCCGGATCATGCGCGGCGGCTGCTGGGCCAATCCCGGCCACTTCGCCCGCGTCACCTGCCGCTTCCGCCTGCCGCCCGAGCGCTCGACCCATCTGCTGGGCTTTCGCCTGGCGCGGGATTGACTGTCCGGCGGCGCCGGGTCAATCAGCCTGCTCCTCGGCGTGGAGCCGGCCGAGCAGCGTGCGCAGGATCCGTTGCAGGATGAAGAAGTCCTCGACGTCCAGTCCGATTTTGCAGGCCAGCGCCATCGGCACCCCCTCCGCCCGCTCGCGGAGCGCCGCGCCCTGCTCGGTGAGCGAAATCTCGACTTCGCGCTCGTCGCTGGCCCGCCGCTCGCGCCTGATGATCCCGGCCTGCTCCAGCCGCTTGAGCAGCGGCGACAACGTCCCCGAGTCCAGCTGAAGCTCGGCGCCCAGCTCCTTGATCGTCCGCGGCCCGTGCTCCCACAGCACCAGCAGCGCGATGTACTGCGGGTAGGTCAGGCCCAGCGGCTCCAGCAGCGGGCGATAGGCCTTGGTCACGGCCCGCGAGGCGGCGTACAGATCGAAACAAAGGTGATTGGTGAGGCGCAGCGCCTCGTCGCTGGGCGCGGTCATGGCGATTCTCCTTGCGGCGCGGGTCTGATCGGACTGCGGGCACAGTAGCACTGAAAATAGCTCTTTACAAATCATATTGTACACAATATAATTGTGGAAGATATAGTGCTGCGAATGAAAGGAACGATCGATGAGCGAGAAAGTGCTGTTCACGGCTTCGGCGACTGCCCACGGCGGGCGGGCGGGCAAGATCACCTCGGACGACGGCCAGCTGGCGTTGCAGCTGACGCCGCCCAAGGAGCTGGGCGGCCAGGGCGGCGAGGGGACCAACCCCGAGCAGCTGTTCGCCGCAGGCTACGCCGCCTGCTTCCAAAGCGCGCTGGGCCTGATCGCCCGGCGGGCCCGGGTCGACACCAGCGCCTCGACCATCCGCGGCGAGGTCAGCCTCAGCCCGAACGGCCAGGGCGGCTACCAGCTCGGCGTGACCCTGCGGATCGCGCTGCCGGGCGTCGATGAGCAGACCGCTCATCAGCTGATCGAGAGCGCCCACCAGGTTTGCCCCTACAGCAACGCCGTGCGTGGCAACATCGACGTGGCGCTGGTGCTGGAGCCGGGCCAGGAGGCCTAGCGCGGCGGCGTCTAAAAACGGGAGCGGCGGGACAATCGTCCCGCCGCTCCCGTTTGGCGTTTAATCGACTCAGGCGGCCGTGTTGTCGTCGAGGGTGGCGCGGGGCTCGCTGGCGGTGTCGCCGCCCCAGCCGCCGATCGAGCCGCCCTGCAACTGCTGCGCGCTGCCGCCGCCGCCGCCGCCGCCGAGCAGGCCGCCGA